>NC_013164.1 GCF_000024105.1 Anaerococcus prevotii DSM 20548
GAATTAAAGTTTAAAAAATAAGAAAAATTAGAGGAGATGAAAAATGAATTATTTTAGTAAAATTAAAAATGATAAAAATGGAAGAGGTATTACTCCATTTAATGTTTGCAAACTTATGTGTGTGCACACATGTAGATATAGTTGTACTGCAAAAAATGCAGCAAAACATCCAAGATTTGGACGTAAGAGCTTAAGTAATAAAAATGACAAATAATACTTCATATAGAGTAGGAAAAGAATTTGATATTTGGAAAGATGGCGTAGCTCAGACATTAACTTTTATTGTAACTGAAGATTGCAATCTGAGATGTAGTTATTGTTATATTACACATAAATCTTCAAATAAAAAAATGTCATTTGATGTAGCGAAGAAATTTATTGATTATGTACTATCAGAAGAAATGATAAGACCCAAAGGAGTTATATTAGATTTTATAGGTGGAGAGCCACTGCTTGAAATAAAATTAATAGATCAAATATGTGATTACTTTAAACGAAAAGCATATTTACTAAAGGATGAACGGTATTGGGATTATAGGATTAATATAACGACAAATGGGATTAATTATGCTAGTAAAGAGGTACAAGATTTTATAAAGAAAAATCAAGGAAAACTTGAAATTGCAATTACGTTAGATGGGACAAAAGAAAAACATGATATGCACAGAGTTTTCCAAAATGGGAAAGGTTCCTATGATGAAATAATAAAGAACATAGAACTGTACAAAAATCAATTTCAAGCATCTACCAAAGTTACTTTTTCAAGTAAAGATTTAAAATATTTAAAAGATAGCATAATTCATTTATGGGAATTAGGAATATCTGATGTAGCAGCAAATGTTGTATTTGAAGAGGTTTGGCAAGATGGAGATGATAAAATTTTTGAAGACCAGTTAATTGAATTGGCAGACTATATTCTGGAAAATAAGCTATTTGATAAATATTCTTGTACTTTGTTTGATGAATCTGTAGGTTTTCCAAATAGTAAAGAAATATTAGAAACAGCTTCATGTGGTGCTGGGAAGATGATAGCAGTTGGTCCTGATGGATCATTGTATCCATGTATGAGATATAAAGATTATTCACTTAACAATAAAAAAGAAGTTGTAATAGGTGATGTAAAGAATGGTATAGATTTTGATAAAATAAGACCTTATTATCTATTAAATACGAAGCTTCAATCTGATGAGGAGTGTCTTAACTGCAGGATTGCAAGCGGATGCACTTCATGTTTTGGTCATAATTATGATTCTGCAGATAGTAACACAAATTTTCAAAAGGCAAAGTATATTTGTAAAATGCATAAAGCAAGAGTAAGAGCAAATAACTACTACTTTGCAGAACTACATAATAGGTATGGAATTGAAAGAGAGATTAATAACGAAGAAAGAGATAAACTGTATTTTTTGTTGTCTAATTCGACTGTAAAAACTTGTGCTAGTAGTGAAAATAGAAGTGATTCTTCTATTATGTCTAATGAAACTATAAAACAAGGGTTAGAATATGCTAAAAATAATTTTCTAAGACCAGTATTCATACATAGTAATTATGGACTCAATTTAAATTTCAAAGAGATAGACTTAAAAGGATATAATATTTTTCACTATTGCTCAATAAGAAATCAAGATAGTATAAGAAAAATAACTAATAACTATATCCTTACTATTGAATATCCTGATGATGAAGAGTTTATAAGAAATATGAAATTAGAAGAAAATATAATACTAAATATATCGTCTAAATGTTTAAGTGATATGGAGACTTTTATAACAAAATTATTCAATAAGACTAACAGGATTAATCTAAATATATTAGATTTCGATAAACAATTTGATTTTATCCTATATGAAAAACAACTAAAGAGTATTTCTGATTATATTTATTATGAGTATGTGAATAAAGGAATAATTAAAGAACTAAATGTAATAACTGATGAATTGTTTATGAAAGAAAAAGAATTATGTGATAGTGGATTAAATTCTTATACCCTTGCAAGTAACGAAAAGTTTTATGTTTGTCCAGAATTTTATTTTAAGTTTCCTTTGGATTATATAGGAAGCTTAGAAGATGGAATAAAAGAGAATTATAATAGACATTTATTCACTGAGGAATATTCTCCACTTTGTAATAAATGTAGTATTTGTCATTGTAATTCTTGTAGTTTCGAAAATTATATAAATACAAATGAAGTTAA
Organism: Anaerococcus prevotii DSM 20548; assembly: GCF_000024105.1. Classification (GTDB taxonomy): domain Bacteria; phylum Bacillota; class Clostridia; order Tissierellales; family Peptoniphilaceae; genus Anaerococcus; species Anaerococcus prevotii. The sequence goes on from NC_013164.1 coordinate 2,195, forward strand.
TATACCGTCTAAAAACTCATGTGTAAAATCTAGTATTGAATATAGAGTATCTTATGAATTACAGAAAAAACTGGCGAAATTAATGGAGTTTGATAGACATATAAAACCATTAAATTATTTAGATCCATTTATTGATGTTTTAGAAAAAAATCCTGTAAATGGAATTTTAAACAAAAAATACTTGGAGGATAGCTAAGTTGAAAGAAGTTGGAACATTAACACAGGAAGAATGTAGTAATATAGAAGAGCTTCTTGAAAAGAAAATAGCATTAGAAAACCTGTTGAAAATTTTATCTGAAAGTCAAGAAATTTATAAAAAGTAGATAGAGATTATAAAAACATAGTAGAAGAATATGAAAAATGGTGGAGAGATACATCCGATAAATATATTTGGGAAAGTACTGAAAATTCTTTTTGGTCAATTGATTTTAAATCTAGGAAAGTATATTTAGTAGATGAATAATATGTTTGATTGGCGTGAACACAAAAAAATAATTGATAAATTTATATTGCCACAGAAAAAGAAAATTATATATTTAATAATAATCATACTATTAGGAATAATTGCAAGTATGGCGATTCCTTATATATTTGGGAAAATTATTGATTTAATAGTAATAAAAGATTTGCAATTAGTTTCAAAGTTTATTCTTATAAGTCTATTTTTAAATATATTTCAAAGTTTAAGCGGTATTTTAGAGGAATGGATAGGCAATATATTATCAGTGGATTGTTCGAACAGTATAAAAGAAGCAATGTTTTCTAAAATATTAGATACAAGATATGAATTTTTAAATTCGTATGGAGAAGGAGAACTTGTAAGTAGAGTAGAAAATACAGGTGATAAAATAGTCAGTTTCTATATAGATTTTTTTTCAAGCATTATAATGATTTTGTTTAGCATTATTATATCTGCCTATATTATGATTAGGATATCATTAAAATTATTTGTAATTGCGATTATATTACTTCCATTGACTTACGGAATTAACTACATATTTAAAAGTACTATTATTAGTAAACAAAGAGACTATATAGCAAAATTAGATGTATATTCTGATTATCTAATAGATACGATTTCAAACTTAACTGGAATAAAACTAAATAATCTGGAAAAAACATTTAAAGAAAATTATAAAGAAAAGCTTCAGGATTTAAAAAATGTATCTATGTCGAATATGAAAATAAATATGACCGTAACGAGTTTACAAGATTTGATAACTATTATTTTAAGTTCTCTAATATTATTCATTTCAGCAAAATTAATAATATTAGGAAATTTGACATTGGGAAATATAGTTGCTTTTAGTAGTTATATGGAAAAGTTACATTCGTCAATTAAAAACATTGGTGATTTAAACTTATCTTTTAATGAAGTTATTGTAGATTTAGAAAGATATAGGAAAATTATGGATCATGACAGTGAAAAGAAAACTGATGGAAAGAAATTATCAAAAGTAACTAGTCTTAAATTTAAAAATGTTTCGTTCAAATATGATGATGAATACATATTGAAAAATTTTTCATTTGAAATATCGAAGCCTGGATTATACGGAATAGTTGGAGAAAACGGATCAGGTAAAACAACAATTTTTAATCTAATTAGTAAACTTTATACCGATTATGAAGGTGAAATCTTAATAAATGACATCGAAATAAGTGATATTAAAGATGAAGATTTAAGAAAAGAAGTCTTGTCTATAGAGAGTAAACCATTTATATTACGTGAAAACCTAAATTCTAATATTACATTATTAGAGAAAAATAAGGTAGATGAACCAAATTTAGAAAAAATAATTAGATTTCTAGGATTAGAAAGAATTAAAAATTATAGTACTAAAAATTTGAAAGATACTTTGTCAAAAGGAGAACAAGAAAAAATACAGTTAGCGCGACTGTTGATTAGCAAAAAATCTTTGATTTTATTAGATGAAGTTTTATCTGGATTAGATAAAGAAATGAAGGAAAAAGTAATTTCTAAAATAAAAGAAAGAAGTAAGAATAGTATCCTAATAATAATTTCACATGAACATGAAATACAAAGAATATGTGATGATATATTTTTAGTGGCAGGTAAAAAAGAAAATTATTAAAAATTATGTTTTTAGGAAGTTTATGAATATAAAAAAGTAAAAATATGCACAAAAGTTAGCTGAAATAAACTTCTAACTGGTCTAAAATTAAATTATAAGAAAAGTAGTATGAATGTTGTAGATATAGAGTATAAATGTTGTGATATTTCAGAAGTTCTACATTAGAATATTTGGAGAAGCTATTTTTATATATACACAAAACAGAACAATAAAAGAATTACTTAATATACATTTTAAATATTATATATTTAATTTTATACTGATAATAATAGCATTATTTACATATCTTATATTAAAAAAAGAAAAAATATGTAGTTATATAAATTTATTTTTGGAGGGCTGATATGGATTTTAGGTATATGGGATATTTGAAACCGGATAATAAATTTTATGAAGATAGCAATAATTTATCAAAACAATATCAAATAAATAGTAATATTTTAAAAAATTATGAAATTATTACCGATAACGAACATTGGACAATGTGTATGTATAAGAATGATAAACTTCCAACACAAGGATGGAAAATTCATATATCTACTAAATATGAAGATGCACAAAGTATTTTGAATGAAGTTTCAAATTTTCTATGGAAAAAAGAAATTTCTTTTAAGTATGTAAAAAGAGAAGACTTGTTATTTTTAAAAAATTCTAAGTATGGAGATCGCTCTTCTTCTGGTAAATTTATTACGATTTATCCGCACAATGAGAAGGAATTTATTGATCTTTTAGATTCATTGGATTGTATTGTAAAAAGATTTGAGAATGGGCCCTACATATTAAGCGACAAAAGATGGAAAGATGGAAATGTTTTTTTCAGATATGGAGGTTTTGAAAAGATAATAAAAGAGATTAAAGGTAAGGAATTATATTGTATAAGAAATACAGAGGGTGAATTGATAGAAGATGTGAGAAAACCATACTATATACTTCCAGATTTCGTTAAAGAACCTAAAGAAGTGTTAGAAATGGAAAAAAATGTAAATCAAAAAGATGAAGGAGAGAATAAATTCGATAAATTTAAGATAACTAATGCTTTACATTTCAGCAATGGTGGGGGTGTTTATGAAGCATTGCAAAAATCAACTGGTCTTAAAGTTGTTATAAAGGAAGCTAGACCAGAAGCTGGATTAGATGCTAATTATAGAGATGCAGTGTATAGGTTAAAAAAGGAAGATTATGTTTTAAGAAAATTAAAATTTTCAAAGTATACGCCAGATTATATTGATTTTTTTAAAGCCTGGGAAAATTATTTTTTAGTTGAACAATTTGTGGAAGGAGGTCAATTAACTAGCTGGATTTCAAAAAATTATCCTTTTTCATATGATTCATCAAATACATATAAATATTTGGATTCCGCAAAAAAAATTATTAAAAATATTATAAATGGTTTATCTGAAATTCATAAACAAGGTATTGGATTTGGAGATTTACAACCATCAAATATTTTGATCAGTAAAGAACTTGATGTTAAATTTATAGATTTTGAAACATCAAGTAACTTATTAGAAAACTTAAAGCCTTCACTAATGACACCTGGATTTGTAGATGGAAGAACTACTAATGTAAAAGAAAGTGATTGGTTTGGTGCAATTCAGCTTATTAAGTATATATTTTTACCAATTGGACCTGTTGATTTATTGGATGATAAATTAAGAAATAATCACTATGAATATATTGGAAAATTATATGGTGAAGACATAAAGAAGTTTGTTTTAGATATGACAAATAAGTGTATAGAAAGTTGTCAATTTGAATCAAAAGAATTAATAACTGTTTTAAAATATGATAGTCAAATGAAAACTAATAATAAATTTAGTGATGAAAAAGTTTTAGGTATAGTATCGAAACTGGCTAATGGAATTAAATATGACATTTCTAATTCAGAAGGTATTTTTTCTCATGGAGATATCAGAGTCTATATTCATAAAATGGGAAAGTATAATATATTAACTGGAGCATATGGAGTAATAAATTCATTATATTCAGCAAATAAAATAGATGAAACATGCATGGAATGGGTTAAGTCAAATTGCGATTTTTCTGAGTATGATGAGTGGGGACTTTTTACTGGAAGAACAGGGATAGCGTCAGTGCTGTTTAAATTGGGATTTATAGAAGAATTTGAACAAACTGTTGATGAGTTAAAGTCGTATATTTATAACAAATTAGATACCTTTAATGATATTTCAATTTTATCTGGATTATCAGGAATGGGGTTGTTTTTATTAAGTTATTATCATAAGGCACCATTAGAGCGTAGAGAAGAAATAATGGATGTCCTAAATAATATTGTTTCTAAAATTAAAAATTTATTTGAATTAGATATCGAACTTACTTCATATGATTTAGATTTCGTACCTATGGGATTTTTTGAAGGATGGTCGGGTGTTGCATATTTTGTAATTAAATTATATAAAGTTACGAAGGATAAAGAATTAGAAAAGCTAGCAAATAGAATGATAAAGAAAGAATTAAAGAACTGCATGGAAAATCCATTGGATAAGTCACTAAATATAAGTGATGGTAAACGACTGTTACCATATATATTAGGGGGTAGTGCTGGAATTATATATACTTTAGATGAATATAAAAATATATTTGACGAAGAGTTTGAGGTTTATAAAAATAAGATTTTAAAGGTGATAAATAGTAGATGTTTTTATGGAGTTGGATTATTCAGAGGCGCTATCGGTTTAGCTACGCTTTTACCTTATATTGATGATTTAAATATACGAAATAAATATAGAGATATATGTTTAGAAAAGTTGAATTTATTTTTGGTAGATGAAGATGATAAGATCTTTACACCAGGAGATTTTTCATATAGGTTATCTTCTGATTTGTTTTCTGGAAGTGCAGGTATTATTGCTGTTTTATTAGATCTCATTAATAAAGAGAAAATATCATGGTTACCTATAGTTTGAAATTAATAAGTAGTTAATTTTACTAAGGATGAAATATGATTAAAACTTTCAAAAGGATTATTAAGCCGTTTTTAACAAAATTTATTATACTTTCTATAATAATAATAATATCTAATACATCAATTATTCTAGTTCCATATTATAATGGCAAATTTATTGATTCTTTAGTTACTTTAGAAAGTATAGATAATATTAAAAAATATGCTTTTTTAGTGATAGCTTTTTCACTTTTAAATGCAATTACGGCAATTTCAAGTGAATATATACAATTAACTTTATCCGAACAAATTAAATTTATAAATAAGTTTAATATAATAGATAAATTAAGGAAAATACCTTTTTTAAAATTCAAAGAATTTGATCCAGTATATTTATATCAAAGAATAGAACAGGATAGTGCAACTATTGTTGATTTTGTCTTACAAAACATTGTTTTAATATTTATTTATGGAGTTAAACTAATAGTAGTATTCTATATTTTATTAAAAATAAATGTTTATATTGCTGGATTTGTAGGTATATTAATGCCTATATATTTATTTGTATATTCAAAATTTAGAGAGCCATTAAGAAATAAAAGTTTTATTGTTAGAGAGACTCAAAATGAATACTATAAAGATATGAATCAGCAATTGGAGTATATGTATGTAATTAAGTTAAATGCTAAATATAATGATGAAAATACGTTTTTGAGAAAATCATTTAATAGATTTATTGGTGTATATAAAGAATATGCAAGGATGCTAATGATTTTTAATTTTTCTCAAGGTGGCATTTCTTTTATATTTCAAACACTAACATTAGTTTTAGGTGGATACTATGTTATAAATAAGGATATGACTATAGGAGAATTAGCCGTAATTGGAAATTATTATGGGATAATTGAATCCATTATAAAATATTACTACACATTGGGGAAAGATTATCAAAATTTCATAGTTGCAAATAAAAGAAATTCTGAATTACTAAAAATATCTAATGATGAGATTGGGAACATAAAAATCAATGTTATAACACATTTATCAGCAAATCTAACATATAAATATAACGAAAAAAAAATAGTATTGGATAAAAAAGAAATAGAATTGTCATTAGGAGATATATTGTTAATAAGGGGAGAGAATGGCAAGGGGAAAACTACTATAATTCAATTAATTAATGGAATATTGCGAGGTAAGGATGTAGATATAAGATATAATGATATAGATATTGATAAGATAAATTTAGAATATATGAGAGAAAAGGCAATTTCAAATGTTCCCCAAGACATTACTATTAAAAATATATCTGTACTTGAATTTTTGGAAGTAAATATGGAAAATATGAATAATGATTTTGATAATATAAAGAAAAAACTTTTATATAAAGGATCTGATGAAGATAGATACATGATAGATTTTTTGTTGGAAAATTTACACAAGAGTATTAGCGAATTATCTGGTGGTGATAAGCAGTTTCTATATATATTAAAAGAATTATCTCAAGATAAAAGTATGTTAGTTTTAGATGAACCCTCTTCTAATTTAGATTACATGAGAATTGAGTGGTTGAAAAAATATATTAATAATGTTAGAGATAAAAAAATAATAATTATTATAACACATGATGATAGATTGAATTTTAGCAATAGTAAAATATTAAATTTAGATTAATGGGACCAAATATAAGAAATTATTCTTAATTAAATTTAATTATATATAATACTATGAGAATAATATAGTTATAGGATTAATTGCCAAAGAATCTAAAGCTTTAAAAATTTACTTGTATTATATCTTTATATCTTAAATTAAGAGTATATAATTTTTTTAGCTTAGATATAAGTTTTATGAAAGGAGGTATGTTTTGAATAAAATATTATCATTGCAAAAATTAATAGTGGATGATTTATTCAATAGTGAAGATAACGATTTATCAACTGTTAGTATATCTTGCAAAAAAGAAAGTACTGTCAGTATATTTATTTGTGTAAGACCACCAAAGGAGTAATAGGAGGTTATATTTTGAGAAATTTATTAATAAAGAGCATACTAAAATTACAAGAGATTGAAGTATATGATGATGTACATGTACAACCAAATTCAACATTGAGTGTACTTGGCTGTGAAACTCAAAGTACCACAAGCTATTTCTTTTGCTAATAAGATTAAGAGGCTATTACAGTTAATAAACTGTTATGTAGTGAAAGAACAAGAAAGGAGGTTTAATTATGACAAATGATATTTTAAATTTACAAAGAATGCAACCCAGAGAAGATATAACAGTAATGGCTGCATCAACTTATAGTACGAACTGTAAAAACTCAAGCGGCGTAAGTCTATTTATTTGCTAATATTAGTAAGTATAAATTATTTTCACGTATGATAAAAACGCTATAAAATAAGGAGATATTAATTATGACAAATGATATTTTAAATTTACAAAAAATGCAACCTAGAGAAGATATAACAGTAATGGCTGCATCAACTTTTAGTACAAACTGTAAAAACTCAAGCGGCATAAGTCTATTTGTTTGCTAATATTAGTAAATATAAATTATTTTCACGTATGATAAAAACGTTATAAAATAAGGAGATATTAATTATGACAAATGATATTTTAAATTTACAAAAAATGCAACCTAGGGAAGATATAGCAGTAATGGCTGCATCAACTTATAGTACAAACTGTAAAAACTCAAGCGGTGTAAGCCTTTTTATCTGCTAATATAGAATATTTTTAAAATTACATATCATTAAATTAGTATTAATATTTGATATGTAATCGGATAAATAAAAATGATGGTACCTTATGAACTGACCCCTAAAAGTTAGACCAAAAAACTAACTAAAGGAGGTCAGTTTTTTAATGGCAAAATATAGCACAGAATTCAAAATGAAAGTAGTAAAATAATATTTAGAATCCAGTATCTCATATAAATCTTTATCAGTTAAATATTGCATACCTTCAGAAATCGTAGTAATAAACAGGGTAAATGCATACTAGTCACAAGGCTATAAAGGACTAAAAGTAAAGAGAAAAAATACACAATAGAGAAATGTTATCTATAGCAAATAAGACGTACCAATTACATGAATCAAAAATATCATTAAATAATCAAAATATTTAATGGATTGTGGTTATTTTGATTATTCTTATGACTTTAGTAAATGTAATCGTTAAAATAATATTTCTTGTGAAACTTTATGAAAACATGATAAAATAATTTTATTGATTGAATTTAACATTTAGAGTACTTAATTTTAGAATACTTAATTTATAATTAATTGCAAAATAATTTTTGAAAAGGTTACAAGTTTAATTACTTATATCCTATGATCTTTCCACTTCCTTCCCATAATAATTTTCATAGTTTTTCCTATACTGAACAAGGTCTGAAAATTGCTCTTTAATCAAAGAATGCTCTTGCATAAGGGTGTTCTTTTTTCTTGAAATTGTTAATATTTCTTTTGTGTTTGGTAGTTTTTTATAGTTTTCTAAAATTTCTTTAGCAGCTATTTTGTATACGGAAAGCTCACTATAATATTCTTCTGCAAATTACTTGTCTTCAGGATTTTTCTTATGGTATTTATAGATCTCATGATATTTATTTATAATATTTAAATTTTTTCATATCTTGTTACAGATTTTTTTATTTCGGTTTATACATCAAAATAAGAACAAAAATATCAAGCTAACTAAGATAAAGACATGCTTAACATGAGATTGAAGTAAAGAGCAATTTCTAAAATAAAAGGCAAAATTTAAAATAGTATTGTAGTAATATTTTTTTATGAACAAGGAATTCAAAGAATAAGCGACGAAGGATTTTCAATGACTAAAAATTATATAGCAAAGGTAATAATTAAATAATATTCACAAAAGTTAGCTGAAATAAATTTCTAACTACTATAAAATTAAATTAGAAATAAGGTAGTAAAAGCGTTAGTAGCATAAAGGAGATATGTAATGAAAGAAAAATTTAAAAAAATATTTTTAGGGTTAATTTTTGTACTGGCTATTTGTGTACTTATTTTTCCTAATAATAATGTAGCTGCATCCGATGGAGAAAATTTGAGCTATAGTGAAATTGAAAAAATAGGAGATGAAGTTAAGGAATACATCATTGTAGATAATGGTAGGTTATATTTTGATTATCAAAATGCACAAAATAATAACGAAAGTCCAGAAGTTATAGAACAAGGCTTATTGTTAGAATCAATTAGTTCAAATTATGCAGGATTTAATACTGAAGGTTACAGTACACGTTCAATAGGGTTACCAATATGGGGGAACTATTGTGGACCAGGTTATGGCGGAAAGGATTCAGATGAACCAGTTACTGATGTACTAGATGAAGGTTGTAGAAGACACGATCAATGCTACAAGTGGTCTCCAACTCTTAGAAAGAATTGTAAATGTAATAAAGACTTAGTAGATTATATTGATGCACATAAAAGCGAAATGTCAGGAACAATGGCTAAAGTTGCTTGGGCAATCAGAACATACTTTAATACAGTAGGTCAAATAGGATGCTAAAAAATATAGAAAAATACACATTTATACTCGGCATAATAATATTTGTTATTTCATATATTCTTCCTGTAGATTTATTAAATAAATTTACAGAATTGAAACCTTTAGGTATAAGCACGATTTTTATATGTCCTATACTTGGGATAATTGGCTTGATATCTTCCATAAAAAGAAAATCTATACTATTTGTTTTTTTGAACTTGCTATTGGTATTATCTTTTCCAATTACTATGTTCATTGGAAATTTACTTTTCAAATAGCTGGTATAAAAAGTGAAGAACAGAAAAATAATTAAAAGCATATATGTAGTAGTTATTGTTTTAGCAATATTTAAACTTTTCAAATTAAATATTAGTAACTATGAGCAATTTTATCAATTATCTAATTATGAAATAGCTTCTAAACAATTAAATAAAATAAATTGGCAAGATATTAAAGGTAAAGACGGAATATATTTATTGACATCTAAAAATTGTCCATATTGCTTACGTTATATAAGTAACGGAGTAGGTTTAGTAAAAGAAAATAGAGAACTTAATCTATCTGAAAATATTGTAGACTTAGATATAAATGAATATTTTAATAATACCAAACTCAATGAAATTTTAGATGAGTATGGTGTTGATACTATACCTTGTATAGTGGTCATAAAGAATAATGAGATAAGAATAATAAATTTTGAAGATATTCAAAATTATTAAATATAAGTATTTAAATATGAATAATCATAATTAACAAAATTCACATAGTAGGAAATGGGTAGGGGTGGGAATCAGTTTAGATATTATATGGAGTCAGGATTAGAACAAGTAGGAGGAAGAGAATGTTTGAAAAGATAAATTTAGGTAACAATGAAAAAATGAACTCATCAGAAAGTTGGCAACCTTGCATGTGGTGTGACTATCCAGAAGATACGTGTGCTGATTTAGGGTGTATTTTTTGCGATGGAAACAAAGATGATATCATAGGAAACTAAGTAACTAAATAGAATTATAGTAAATCTAGCAGTATGTAAATAACATATTCTGGCTCCATATTATATTACTATGTATAGAAGGAGGAATGGATGATTACATCAGGTTTTATAAAACTCAAACATAATAACAACAAATACATTTTTGATTATGATAATGTGTCAATAATACGAATTGATGACAAAGTAGAAAAATTTTTAAATTTAATGCAGAAGTATGAATGGGAAGAATTAGAAAATAAATCATCTATGTATATGACTAAACAGGAATATAGAAAATTAATAGAATCTATGAAATCTATGGGTTTTTTAAGAGAAGCAGAATTTGAAGGTAAACAACACTATGATTCTAGCAATAAAATTTCATCGATAACATTGATGCTTATTCAAGGCTGTAACTTAGCATGCAAGTATTGTTTTGGTGATGAAGGTAGATATAATCACACTGGATTTATGGATTCAGACACAGCTAAACAATCAATAGATTTTTTAATTGAAAATACAAATAGTGATAAACTTAATATTATATTTTTTGGTGGAGAACCGTTATTAAGATTTGATCTGATTAAAGAAATAGTAAATTATTGTAAAATCAAAGAATCAACCAATAAATTAAAATTTTATTTTAGTATGACAACTAATGGTACATTGTTAAATAAAGAAGTAAATGAATTCATCATTGAAAATAAAATTAATACAATGATTAGTATAGATGGAGACTTAAACGATAATAGTGATAGGGTTTATCAAAATGGCAATCAAGCATACAATGACATTATAGAAAATACTTTATACTTAAGAAATAAAGGCTTACTATCGGCTAGAGCTACCATTACTCCTAGAAATTTAGATATGGTTAGAGTTTTTGAGCATTTAAATACCTTGAACTTTAAGAATATACCAATATCTGCCGCTGACAATTCTTTAGGAACACTTGAATATAAGAGGTATATTGATGAAAATATAAATCTTATCAATCAATTTAAAGATTATATTAAAAATGGAGAAATAGATAAAGCTAAGAAAGTAAAAATTCTATTCAGGGCATTAAAGCAAATACATTTTAGCAAAAAACAAAATTACCCTTGTGGTGCTGCTTTTAACTCAGTGGCTATTGATATTGATGGAAATATATATCCTTGTCATAGGTTTGTATCGTATGATCATTATAATATAGGTAATGTATATTCAAATTGTATGCAGACTTCTAATTTCATAAAAAAAATCTTTAATGATAATAGCAAGCTTACTGAATGTAGTAGCTGCTTTGCTAAACATTTCTGTAGGTGTGGCTGCCCTTACGAAAATTATGAAAACACAGGTATTTTAAATAGACCTTCCAGTAGACAGTGCTATTTAAATAAAGTTATATTTATGAAATTATTATACTTATATATAGATTTAAGTGATTCTGAGATAAAGGCGTTATTTGAGTAGGTGATTAGTGTGGAAAAAATAATTAAAATAAAAAATCTTTATAAGAGTTATGGTAAAGGTTCAGTAAAAAATGAAGTTCTTAAAGATATAGATTTAAATATTAATGAAGGTGAATTTGTTTCTATAATGGGAAAATCTGGATCTGGAAAGTCTACACTTTTAAATATAATAGCTACTATAGAAAAACCGGATAAAGGTCAGATAGAAATTGATGGAAACAATATAGAGAAACTTAGTTTAAAAAAGGCAAATGACTTTAGAAGAAAATATTTAGGTTTTATTTTTCAAGATTTTAAATTAATTGAATCTATGAATGTTAAAGAAAATATTGCAGTTCCACTATTATTAAAAAACGAAAAGCCTAATACTATAAATCAAAAAATAGACAATATCTTAAAAAAATTAAATATAGAATACTTAAAAGATAAAAACTCTTATGAAATATCTGGTGGAGAAAAACAAAGAGTTGCTTGTGCAAGAGCACTTATAGGTAATCCTAAGATTATACTGGCCGATGAGCCAACGGGGGCTTTAGATTCTAACTCTGCTGAAAATTTGATGAATCTTATAAAAGATATAAATAAAAAATTTAATACTACAGTGCTTTTAGTTACTCATGATAAAAATGTAGCCGAGTATGGAGATAGAATTATAACAATAAAAGATGGAGAAATAGAGGGATAAGATGAGAATAAGAATATCTAATTTAAGTCTAAAAGATAAAGTAGATAAATATAAGACTTATTTCATATCAATTATTGTTTGTGCGACTTTATTTTTTTCATTTCTTTCTATAGCTGATTCTAAAAGTGTGATAATGTCAAATGATTTATATGATTTTTCATATTTTGAAACAATAATAAGGTGGTTAATATATATAGCATCAGCAGGGATATTTTTGATATTAAATTTCGTAAATGGAAATATTTATAAAATTAGAATTAAAAGCATATCAGTATTAAATATTATGGGAGCAAAAAGATCTACCTTGGCTAAAATACTTGCTATGGAGATGCTACCTATTTATTGTATAGGTGTTTTAATTGGAATTTGTGTAGGTCAAATCACTTCTCAATTTATAAATGCTTTTATAGCAAATGCAATTTTAGAAAAATATTCCATAAATTTAGTATTTTATGCTAGTACCCTTCTTAGAACTATTATTTATTTTGCTTTGATATTTCTTATAACAAATCTTTTTAATGCTTTTAAGATAATTAAAAAGAAACCAATAGATTTAATAAATGATGGGAAAAATATTAATAAAAAGACTGTATCAAAAACTAAGTTAATAATATCAAGCCTCATCTTCATTATCTGCTTAGTATATATATCATATAATATATACACTTATTTTAATTTAGATAGAGACTTTACAGGTCCAATACCAAATTACGAAAGCAATAAAGTTCAAGCTAGTCTTTTAATAGCGTCTATACTACTTATGTATTCATTTTTCTATACTATTATTTATTTTTTAGATAAGAAACGTAAAAATGAAAGCATATATCAAAAAGATAAGCTCCTCGTATCATCTAATATTCAAATGAATATATTTGAAAATGTTAGGTTATTAGTAACTATAGTTATATTCTTGGTTATTTCTATTTTGGCTTTTTCATTGCCTAGAATCATGTCTACGATTGGGGAAGAGAATTATCATAACAGGATGAAAAATGATATATATGTTCTCACTGATTTTTATGTCCTGGACAGTCAAAAAGATGTTATAGAGAATGATTATTCTTTTATTGAAAATTTAGTAGAAGAGAAGGGGGCAAATTTAGAAGGAAGCGTAGAACTTAAATATTTTTATCCAAGAAAAGAAGATTTTAAACCTTATAGTAAGAAGAATAATAGATATGATGAATCTCGTTTAGCTATATCTTTAAGTCAATACAATGAATTAAGGAAAATGCAAAACTTAGATGAAATAGAACTTAAAGACAATGAATTTGCCTACCAATTAGCAAATACTGAAGACATAGACCAGTACAAAGATAACTTGATAAAAAATAGAAAATTAAAATTAGATACAGTAGAGCTAGTTGGTAAAGGACAAGGACTTGATTATGTTTACACTGAAAATCTAGGAACTTATATTTATGGTGGTATAAACAAGGATTTGTTAATCTTTCCAGATAAAGTAACAGAAAATCTCGATCTTGCAAAAATTAACTTTGTTGGCAATACTGATGGAGGGTTAGATTATAAAAGTGCAAAAGAATTAGAAAATGAAATAGAAACGACTGTTAATAAACAGTTTACAAATTTGGAAGATAAATATAAAGATGAGTTAGAAAAAGAAAATTCAGAAGGATTTTTACAAGTTATTAGGCTTGATGAAATAGAAAAAGTGGACACTAAATTTATGTCACTTTTGACTTTAGTATTGGGAACATATATTGGATTTATATTTACAATCATTGTAATGACAATTCTATTAATACAGTCCCTGATAAATACCAAAAACTCACTAGAAAACTATAAAATGTTAGAAATTCTTGGTTTAGATAAGAATAGGGTTTTAAGTATAAATAACAAAATCACACGCTCTTTCTCAATGATACCACTTATTATTTCTATTTTTATAATAGTATCTATACTAATATCTATCTACATTCGATTTAAAAATAGGATTAAGCTTTTTATTGGATTAGATAACTATATTTACTCGCTTTTAATAAGTATTTGTCTTGTATTAGTTTTCATAGTTCTATATATTTTTATTATAATTAGAGAAAATAAGAAGCTAGTAAATCAAAAAATGAGATAAGTAAGGAGATGAATATGTTTATAAAATTCAATGATAAACAAATGAATTTGAAAAGTAGAGAAATAGTTGCCTTAATTGTCTCTACTTGCATATTCATCTTATCTAATATTTTAGCAATATATGTTCCTAGCATTTTAGGTAAAATTATAGACATAATTACATCAACCAATAAATCTAATAGTGTAAGAGACTATGTATTTATATTTGCTATAATTTCTTTGCTAATAATATTATTACAATATATATCTTCAAAAATATTAAATGAATTAAATAAGAAGATTAATATTAGAATGTGTACATATGTGTTTAGCAAAATAAGAAAAATGAATCTTATATATTGGTTTAAAGAATCTAAAGGCGAAATCATAACAATTATTAGTAATGATATATATAATATTACTGATTTCATAACAAATTCTATACCTAACTTATTTAGTTTAATAATATCAACTATACTGATTTTTATATACATAATGAGATCTAGTTTGTGGATAGCATTTATAATTTTTTTACTAAATATTGTATTGGTAGTAATACAATATATGATGTCTAGAGTCGTTAAAATCAAATCTAGAGATGTAAGAAATTTAAATGCAGAAGTAAATTCAAAAGTACAAGCTTGTATAAATAATGTAGAAAATTTACTTCTTAAAGATTATTTGAAAAGCTCTAGCGAAAATTATAATAGAAGTAATAAAAAGTTATTCATTGCAAATAACAATTTAATGGATTTGATTTTAAGATCGTCTACTTTAAATCTTTTGGCAAGTTTGTGTAGTATTTTTATTATTATAGCGATTGGGGGACACTTAGCAAATACTGGAAATATTTCGACTGGAAGACTAGTAACTTTAATTTTATACTCTCAAAAGATTTTTTCACCTATAACTAACATAACAAAAATACTTATGAAATTTAATACGATTTTACCAAAGAAAACAAAAATAGATCAATTATTAGATAATCAAGATATGATTGAAGATTTTACTAACTTTGACCAATTATTGGAGCATAAATTAAACTTTAAAACAATTATTGCTAATGATTTAGAGACCGGATATTTAGATGATAATATTAAAATAGAGAATTTAAGTATCGATTTTACAAAAAGTAATGTCATTGGTATTATAGGTGATAACGGAGTTGGTAAAACCACTATTATAAAGTTAATAAGAAAGCTTTTACCTATAAAAAAAGGAAAAATAAAAATAGATAATACTCCACTTGAAGATATTGGTATTGGTGAATTAAGTCGAAATATCCAAATTATGCCTCAGACTGATTCTTTAAATCAATACGATATTAAATATATAAAATCCAAGTTACAAGAACATTATTTAAATGTAGATATAGAGATGTTTATAGGTGATATTTCAAAAATTTTTAAATCGTCAGATAAGTATGAATATAATATAAATTCAAAAGGAGAATTGCAAAAATTGTCATTTTTAAATACAATTTTTAAAGATGCAAAACTATATATTTTAGATGAGCCTTCAGCATCCATTGATTTAAAAAGTGAAAAGTATATGTCTAAGATTATTAAAGCATTATCTAAAGATAAAAAATTTATCATTATTACACATAGACCAGAGTTGTTAAATATATGTGATTATATAATTAACTTGTGAGATAAAAAATATCAGTCATAGAGTGAAGTTTTAATTTATATATTACATATATAATATCATAATGGTTAGAAAATATTCTCTTACTAAAGGAACATCTTTAGTACATTTTTTAAAATATTCTATTTAATTATCTGTTATAATATATTTTCAAAAAGTACACAATACTGTTAAATTTTAGTAACTACATAAAACGAGAGATTCTAGTTGAAATTTTACCATAAAATTAATATAAACTCTAAGTAAAATCTAATACAGTAATGGATTTTTTAGAAGTTAATTTGAAAAAATATAAATCAAATATGATAAAGTGGACACGGAAGAGAAAAGAATTTTAAGGCTTTGAGTAAAAAACATGCAGAACTTTCTGTGGTGCAAGCATAACATTGACTAGATATCTTTGAGATTCTTTTAGAGAAATCGAAAATAGTAATAATTCATAAGATCAAGAAGTGAAGATGTTATCTCTCCACTTCTTTCCCATAGTAATTTTCATAGTTTTTCCTATACTGAACAAGGTCAGAAAATTGTTCTTTATTCAAAGAATACTTTTGCATAAGGGTATTCTTTTTTTCTTGTAATTCATCAAGTTTAGATAGTATTTCTTTTGTGTTTGGTAGCTTTTTATAGTTAACTAAAATTTCTTTAGCGGCTATTTTATAGACGGAAAGTTCACTATAATACTCATCTGCAAATTGTTTATCATCAGTATTTTTCTTATGGTATTTATAGATTTCACGATAATTATTTATAGTATTTATATTTTCCATATCTTGAGACAAACTCTTCATTTCAGTTTCAATTTTCTTTATTTTATCTAACAAGTCTTGTCTATCATCAGCAGATTTTTTGATTAGATCATCGAGCTGGGTAATTGAATTAATTCCTTGTTCTCTTAATTTAATTATTGAATCAGCCATTGTTTTGATATTGTGTTTTCTTGCCCAAACTTCGTAACCTTTAGAGGATTGAGCTTTTTCATTAGTAGATATATCAATAACATTTCCTACTCGTTTTTTAATAGGATTAGCTTTATTTTTAATTGCTAAATCCATTCTTTCTTTGATTTTTTCCTCAGTATAATCTTCTCCGATAGTCTTCGATCTTGTAAATCTTTGCTTATCTTTATGACGAAAAGCAATGTGTTTACCAAACTTAATTTCATAATCAAGAGCTTTCATATTTTCTAAAAACTCTTCCCAAGATTTAGATTTATTAATCATTCTATCTATATCAAATTGTAGTTTAGATTTCCAAGAATTTCCTTTCTTGTTTTGGTCATATTCGTACCACGATTTACCCGCAGTTTTATATTTTCTTTTGTAAGCTTCATAATATTCATCAATGACTGAAAGCTTATTTTCATTACATAATTCGTCACTTTGATACCTAATTTTATGGTAAGTTTTTTTGTTGGATTGATAGCATTTGCCAGTCTTGTAATTGACATTATTAAAAATAATATGGTTGTGGATATGCCCTCTATCTATATGTGTTGCAAGAACAAATTCATAATCTTCTTTTAAAATTTTCTTGCATAATTCCATTCCAATTTCGTGAGCTTTTATAGGATCAACCTCTCCTGGTAGAAAAGATTGAATTAAATGTCTAGCCAAAACTGTACCTTTAGTATCATTGTCTTCTCGTGTTCTCATAAATTGAATATGAGCAGTAGATGGATGACATTTGAATGAAGATACTAAGATTTTTTCATCAGTTTTTTCACTCTTAGTTATATAATCTATTGCTAAATTTAGAGTCGATTTTATAGGATGTATTTTTGTAATTGCCATACTAATCACCAGAACTTTCTTTTGATTTATTAAGAAGTAGGGAATGGATCTGCCATATTTCTTTTGATAATTTTTCTATCTGATTATTCATAGATTCAATTTCATTTTTGTAAATAACACCAGTTGTATTAGTAGCTTTTGCAATCTGGTTTATATTATTTGTTGCATTTGAAAGTAGCCATTGTAGGTTTCTAAATGGTTCTAAATCTACTACATAAATCTCTTTTTCTAATACACATTTTCTAAGAAAGTGAGACATAGTTTTGCAATTAGCAAGTTTCATTTTCTTTTCAAAAACTTCTTTTTCTTCTTTAGTAAGTTTTATTTCTATTCTTTCATTTCTAAATCTATTTGCCATTTTACTCTCCTTTATAAAATATTTCGGGGTCTTAGGGCTCTCCCTAACAAGGTAAAAATTAAAAAAATGGAGCATTCCGTAAAGGTCTGCTCCATTAATTTTTTCGTAAGTGTCCGTACACTTACTGTGCTTGCTATTAAAGTTATAAGCGTTAAGCGTTTATTCAGTTTTATTAATTATACCGCATTTATTGAAGTTAATAAACAATATAAGATAAACTTCAAGGAATATTCTAAAAATTACTTTTAAATAAGGATTTTTATAAGTATAATGAAATAGTGTAAATATTAAGGAAATCATATTCTAAGTTCTTGAATTTCGTATTTACTAAATTTGGATCTAATTATTTTTATTTTGAGGGAGGGGTAATCTATTCTACACAGGGAATTTGCAGAGGAAAATTATTTAGAAGCTATATATATTTTATCTTTGGAAAAAGAGGAAGTAAGAAATATGGATCTTGCTAATTACTTAGAATATAAAAGACCTACTGTTACAAGAATGCTAAAAAAACTTGAAAATAAAGGGCTGATTATTTATGGTGAAGATAAAATAATTCGTTTAACAGAGGAGTCAAAAATATTTTGCGAAAAAATGTATACAAGGCATAAATATTTGACGGACGTATTTATAAGACTTGGAATAGATGCAAAAAATGCTGAAGACGAAGCTTGTCTTATAGAGCATGTTATTTCTGATGAAACTTTTGAAAAATTAAAAAAACATTTCGATTATAATTTATAGTAAATAGCATAGATGACTCGCATAATGAGATGTCTATGCTATTTTTATTTTTAAAATTATATTTTTAAAAACATCTCAAAGCTATTGATAAAAGCTATCAAATGGTATATAATAATTTTGAGTTAGCCAATACTAACAGAAAATAAATAAAAAGGTGAATTTATGTCAAAAAACTTTGAAATACTAAGTAAAGAAATTAATGAAAATAATATAATAGCAAATCTTTTTATATTCCCGTTTGCAGGTGGTGGAGTGTCTGCCTTTAGAAAATGGAAAGATGAGTTTGAAGATATAAAATTACTTGTTGCCCAGTATCCAGGAAGAGAAAACAGGTTTTCTGAAAAGGCTATAAGTGACATTAATATCTTAGTGGATAATTTATTTGAAGATATGAAAGAAAATTTTAATTTTAGAAAACCTTATTATTTATTTGGACACAGTATGGGAACAAAAATAGTTTATGAACTTGCATTAAGAATTAAAAATTCGGATTACATAAATCCAAGAGGAATAATAATATCAGGAGGACGAGCACCATTATATAAAGAACCTCATCCAATTTATCATCTTGATGATGACGGATTTATAGAAGGCTTAAGAAGATATGAAGGAACACCAAAAGAAATTTTAGACAATAAGGATTTAATTTCTATTTTCTTGCCAACACTTAGGGCAGATTTTGTAATAGATGAAGACTATCAAGACACAAAATTTGAGAAATTAGAATCACCTATACTAGGTCTTATGGGAGATAAAGATCAAGAAATGAATTTAGATGAACTTATAAAATGGCAAGATTATACCACAAAAGAATTCACTTATAGATATATCGATGGCAAGCATATGTTTGTCAATACATCTCCTGAAAGTGTCATTGAAGAGATAAAAGAGTTTATAAAAGTAAATGAAAATTGAAGAATATGAAATAAGAAAAATTAATGATTTTCTTACTTTAGAAGATTTAAAAGATAAATTAGCTAGTAATAATTTAATACTAATTAAGGCTTATACAGATAAATTATTAGAAGAAAAATTACTTCCTTATTTAACTAAAGAGGAGATAATAAAATCAGAAGATTATAAATCAGAGATAGCAAAAATTAATTATCTAGCATCAAGGGCAATACTTAATTTGACCTTAAAAGGTTTACTCGAAAAAGGAATTAATGATTTAAGAGTCAAGAGGGATAAAAACAATAAGCCTTATGTAGAAAACACTCTAGGATTAAAGTTTAACATATCCCATACAGAAGACTTGGTCTTGTTAGCTTTTTCTAAAATAGAAGTAGGAATAGATGTTGAAAAAATAAATTATCAATTTGAGTTTAAGGATATATTAGAAAATTGTTTTACTAAAGATGAAATTATAAATATAGATAATAACATAATCAGTTTCTATAGATATTGGACTGCAAAAGAAGCCTATCTTAAATGTGATGGTATTGGTCTTGTAAGGAATTTAAAAGAGATTGAAATAATTTCTTTTGGAAATGAATTTATAGAAATTAATGATAGTAAAAGGAATACAATAAGTAGATTAAAGTCATTAAACTATGATGACAAATATTTCGGGGCAATATGCTTGGAGGAAAATTAATGAACATTGAATTAAAAGAAAAATTAGAAAAAATTTATGATGAACAAGTATGGCCGCATATGACCTTAGGAGAATTTATTGAAGATTGTGCTAAAAAATATGGGGATAAAATTGCCTTAGTAGATGGAGATGTTGAACTTTCATATCAAGAATTAAATAGAAAAGCTTGCCAATATGCCAATGGTTTATTGAAAGCTGGATTTAAAAAGGGAGATAGAATCGTTCTTCAACTTCCTAATTGCCATGAATTTGTTATTATCCTTTTTGCCATGTTTAAGATTGGTTTGATTCCTGTATTATCCCTTCCAGCTCACAGGAAAAATGAAATAAAGGGAATATTAGAAAAATCAGGGGCAATAGCATATATAGCTAAGGGTAAATATCTTGGATTTTCATATGTGGATATGATTAGAGAAGTAAGAGAAGAATTAAACATAGATTTTAAAGTTTATATTCTTGGGGATAATCAAGGATATAAAAATTTTTACAATCTCAATGATAAAGATTATATATATCAACATATAGATGTTGACTATAAAGAAATAGGATTATTACTTTTATCGGGTGGTACAACTGGGATACCAAAATTGATACCAAGGAGACACTGCGATTATATCTATGTAGCAAAAGAAACTGCAAAGAGATGTAAAATGGATCAAGACAGTATTTATCTAGCCTCTCTTCCTATTGCTCACAACTTTCCTTTATGTTGCCCAGGGATATTAGGAACATTTTTTATAGGCGGCAAAGTTGTTTTATGCCCAGTAACAAGCCCAGATGAAATCTTGCCTTTAATTGAGGAAGAGGAGGTTACGATAACGGGATTAGTTCCTGCTATGGCAAATATATGTATAGATTTTATAAAGGTAGATGATTATGACATATCATCATTAAAGGTTCTTCAAGTTGGAGGTTCGGTTTTAGAAGAAAAGCTTGCAGAAAAAATAGAAAGAGAATTTGGGTGTAAATTACAACAAATTTTCGGAATAGCTGAAGGTCTGATTATGACAACTTCTTTAGATGATGATAGTAAAACTATATTTACAACTCAAGGTAAACCTATAAGTGAGTTTGATGAATTGTTAATAGTTGATGAAGATGGAGAAGAAGTCAAAGATGAAGATTACGGAGAACTTATAGTTAGAGGCTCTTACACAATTTATGGCTATTATAAGCTCCCAGAAGTAAATAAAAGATGTATAGACAAAGATTTATATTTCAAAACTGGAGATAAGGCAAGGAAACTAAAAGATGGGAATTATCAGGTAGTTGGAAGAATTTCAGAAACAATAAATAGGGCTGGAGAAAAAATCACCCCTTCTGAAATTGAAGATATTTTACTATCTAATGAAAATATAGGAGATGTTCAAGTTGTAGGAGTGCCTGATGAACTTTTGGGAGAAAAAATAGGAGTATTCATATTAAAAGATGAGAAGGACGAACTCTCATTAGAAGATATCAGGACATTTCTAGCAAATAAGAATGTAGCGGAATTTAAATTGCCAGATTCTATAAAATATATAGATTCATGGCCGCTAACTGCTTTGGGAAAAATTGATAGAAATAAATTAAAAAGAATAGAGTGAAAGGAGCAGAACATGGAATTTGATGCGAGAAAAGAAATTAAACTAATAATTGAAAAATGGTTAAAAGATACCTTGAAGAAATCAGACATAAAAGAAAATGACAATTTAATAGAAAAAGGCTTAAGTTCCATGCAAGTAATGCAACTTTCAGGAATTCTTAAAAAAGAAGGACTTAGAATATCCTTCGCAAAGCTCATTGAGAAGCCTACACTTAATTCATGGTTTGACCTAGTAGCTAATTCAAAAATTATTAAGAAACATTCAAAAGATAATAAGAAATCAAATGATGGCAAAGATTCATTCAATCTTACAGATGTTCAATATTCTTATTTTATAGGCAGAAGTTATGATCAAACTCTAGGTGGAGTGGGTTGTCATGCCTATATTGAAATAGATGGAAAAGATATAGATTATAAAAGATTGAATGATGCATGGAATAAACTTCAATATAGACATCCAATGCTCAGAGCAAGATTCACAGAAGATGGAAAACAAGAAATATTAGATAAACCTTTTAGCGAAGAAATTGAAGTTTTTGACTTGTCTAATTTAGATGAAGAAGAAACCAAAATTAGACTAGATAAAATACGAGAAAATTTATCTCATAGAAAACTTAGAGTAGAAATGGGAGAAGTCGCAGGATTAAAACTTGCGAATCTATCACAAAATAGAAACAAAATTTTCTTTGATTTAGATTTGTTAGTTGCTGATGTAATGAGTTTGAGCCTTATTTTAAAAGAATTAGGAGAATTGTATTTAGGAAAAGAATTAGACAATCTAAACAGTTATACTTTTAAAGACTATATAAATAATCTTGAAGTAGACTCTGAAATTTATAAAAAAGACCAAGAGTTTTGGAAAGAAAAAATAGACTCATTTGAAATAGAAAGACCTAATTTACCATTAAGAAAAGATCCTGAACAAATCAAAGAAACAAGATTTACTAGAAGAAAACGAGTTATTGAAAAAGATAAGTGGAGCAAAATAAAAGAGCTTGCAGCAAGCTATAAATCTACGCCATCAATGGTTTTATTAACTGCATATGATTTAATTCTAGAAAGATGGACTAACCAAGATAAGTTTTTTATAAACTTACCATTATTTAATAGAGATCTTTCAAACGAAAACATGAAAGATATGGTGGCAGACTTTACAAATATCTTATTAGTAGAGCATGAAAGAAAAAATTATACTTCTTTCCTAGAAACCTTGAATAGAATAAGCAAAACCTTTATAGACAATGTTAGCCATTCATCTTATAGTGGAGTACAAGTTCAAAGGGATATATCAAAATCACAGGGTACAAGCCTTAATGTAGCACCTGTAGTTTTTGCGTGCAACATAGACTATCCACTAGAAACTGAAATTTCAAGGAAAGCTTTGGGCAAAATTACATATATGGTTTCACAAACTCCAGGAGTATGGTTAGATTTCCAATCTTATATAAAAGATGGAGATTTAGTATTGTGCTGGGATAGTGTAGATGAACTTTTCCCTGAAAAAATGTTAGATGATATGTTAAATTCTTTAGAAAAACAACTTTTAAGACTAACAGAAAAAGAAAATTGGGAAAGCAAATTTGATGTGCTATCAGAAAATCAAAAACTAGCAAGAGAAAAAGAGCTTCAATCAATTCTTCCATTAAACTTTCCTGATGAAAGATTATATGACGGATTTATAAAAAATGTAAAAGAAAATCCAGAAAAAATTGCAATTATAGATTCAGAAACTAAAGAAGAAATATCCTATATGGACTTATATGAAAAATCCTTAAAAATAGCTGGATTTTTAAAGGAAAATGGAATAAAAAAGGGAGAATATGTAGGTATTACTCTTCCAAGATCAAGCAAACAAATTTATGCTATATTTGGAATACTTTTTTCTGGAGCGGCATATGTTGCTGTTGGGATAAATCAACCTAGCGAAAGACGAACTAAAATATACGAACAAATTGGCATAAAGTTTGTCATAAGTGACAATAAAACAATAGAAAATTGCAAACTAGATACAGGAGAAGTTTCTTTAATTGACTTAGACAAAGCTATAGACAAATCCTTAGGTCTTGATAATCCTATAAAAGTAAGTCCTTTTGACTCAGCCTATATAATAATGACATCAGGTACTACAGGAGTGCCAAAGGGTGTTGAGATCATGCACACAAGTGCCATTAATACTATTAATGATTTAAATGAAAAATATTCTATTAATTCAAATGATACGTTACTTATGGTGTCAGCAATAGACTTTGACTTATCAGTATATGATATTTTTGCAATACTTGGTGTAGGTGGAACTCTAATAACAACTAATGAAGATAATTATCGTAATCCTGATGAATGGATTAGAATTATTGAAAAATTTAAGGTAAGTGTGTGGGACTCTGTACCTATACTTTTTGACATGCTCGTAACTATGGCAGAGGGTGAAAAGAAAAACTTACCACTTAGAATTGTTATGTTATCAGGAGATTGGATATCAAAAGACTTACCAGGAAGATTTTACAAGTTAAGCGAAAAAGAAAATTCCATTGTTGTAGCTATGGGCGGTGCAACAGAAGCATCTATATGGTCAAATTATTTAAATGCACCAAGAGAAATACCAAAAGATTGGATATCAATTCCATATGGAAGACCACTTAAAAACCAAGTCTATAGAGTAGTAGATGAATTAGGTAGAATATGCCCTAATTATGTTAAGGGAGAACTTTTAATTGGTGGGGTAGGTGTCGCTAAATGTTATCATGGAGATGAAGACCTAACTAATAATAAGTATTTTGAAGAAGATGGGATTAGGTGGTATAGAACTGGAGATAATGGAAGATTTTGGAATGATGGTACTATTGAATTTCTTGGAAGAAAAGACACTCAAGTAAAAATTAAAGGTCATAGAATTGAACTTGGGGAAATCGAAGATGCTATAAGTAAATTTGATGGTGTTAAAAAAGTAGTAGTTGATTTTATAGAAAAAGTAAACAGCAAAAATCTAGTAGCCTTTGTAAAAATTGACAAGGATTCTGATAACTTTAATATTAATAAATGTTTAGAAAAAATAGACACTTCTTTTATTGAGGAAGTAGAAGAAATCTGTTATGAGGATATAGAGGCACAAAATGAAAAAATAAATAATCTGGTTGCCAAAACTATTATAAATGTCTTTAAAAGCTTTGAACTTGATTTAGTAAATAATAGCTACTCAATTGTTGATATTTATAATAAAATTAAGGATTCAAAAAGAAATAGATTTATAATTGAAAATTGGATAAATAAACTTTTATCTTTAAAATATTTAGAATTTAAGAATGAAAAATATTCATTAAGAGAAGATGAGATTTTCATAAATGAAGATAGTTGCAATAATGAAATAGGCAATTATTTAAAGGATTTAGAATTGGAGCTTATAAAGATTTTGTCGGGAGAAAATGATCCTATAGAAGCCTTTTATTCAGATTCAAATAAATCCTATATGTCAAAATTTGCAGAAGAACTTTTAGGATATAAAGAATCAATTAATAGCATTATAAATTCAATAAAGGCTTATGCAAGATTAAATAATAAGAAAAATATAAAAATCTTAGAATATGGAACTAGAAATAGCGAACTAACTACTACTATTTTTAAAGAGATTGAAGAATTTGTTAGTGATTATATTTATGTTGATAGTTCTATCTACTTTAGAAATAATCTATCTGACTTGGAGAGTGATAGTAAATATAAATATGTTTGCATAAATGATAACTTAGGAACTTCTTTAGATGAAGATGATTTTGATATTGTTATAGCTATAAACTCGATTCACAGAAGTAATGACAAAAAGACTCTTATAGAAGAAATGCTAAAAGCGTTGAAAGTCAAAGGACTTATTATTGGTAATGAATTAAAAAATAATAACCTACTACCTATAATTACAGCAGATATAATAAATGAGCAGCCATTTAACGAAGTAAGACCAGCTGATTTTGACAATTATGATTGTGAAGTCCTCTATATAAACAGTGAAAAAAGGACAGAATGCTCTAATTTTATAACTTTTACAATAGCTAACTTAAAAGAAAACAAGTATACCTTTGAAAAATTAAGAAGTTATTTATCACATGAAATACCAAGCTATATGATTCCTACTAATTTCTATCAAGTAGATGAAGTTCCATTAAATAAAAATGGAAAAGTTGATAGGAAGAAATTGAAAAATAAAATTATTAAGAATCAAACAAAAAATATGGATTATAGTAAAAAGATTGTGTATCCAAGCACTGATTTAGAAAAAAAGATGTTAAGAGTTTGGGTTAAATGCTTGGGAAATAAAAATATTAGTGTTTATGATAACTTCTTTTCTTTAGGAGGAGATTCGTTAATTGGATCTAGAATAATCAATGAATTAAAGAAAGATAGTATTAATATATCTGTTGCAGAACTTTATGAATTTGAAACGATATCTGAATGTGCTAAATATATAACAAATAGAGATAATGGGCAAAAAAATCCAGTTGAGGTTGGTGAGATTGAATGAGCAAAATTAAAGTTATTGTTTGTGGGACAAAATTTGGACAATTTTATATAGAAGCATTGCATAGATACGATACTGGATTTAAATTGTCTGGCATTCTGTCTAATGGTAGTAACCAAAGTAAGGTTTGTTCAGATAAATATAATGTACCATTATATACAAATATTTCAGATATTCCTAAAGATATAAAGTTGGCTTTTGTAATTATTAGAAGCGATGTAATGGGAGGTTCAGGTACAGATGTAATAATTGAATTGTTAAAGAGAGGTATAAATGTTGTTGCAGAGCAACCTTTACATGTAAAAGATATACAAAAGTGTGTAAAAGAAGCATTAAAAAACAATGTACTCTTTAGAATTGCCAATATTTATAAAAATATGGAGACTATAAAATTATACAAAGAAAAAATAATAGAATTTATCCCTGATAGTGAAATTACAAACATAGAAGTAACTGTATCAAATCAAATAGTTTTTTCTTTAATAGAAGTATTGGAGGAAATATTCGGGGACGAATTAATGCTATTAAATTCTGATGAAATAAAACCAAATATGGATGACTCATCACTCATATGTAGGATAGGCTCTAAGCTATTATTACTAAAAATTTTAAATAGGGTAGATGCTTTTGATCCAGATAATACTATGCCTTATATGTTAAATATTAAAACATTTACAAATTATGGAACATTAGAGTTATATGAATTATTTGGACCCATAATATGGAAACCAATGGTAAAGGTGGCTCATAATTATTTCACAGCAAAAGAGGTAAATGTGACATTGCAGACCAATGTATGTTATATGGAAGAACTTTACTCAAATAACTCTTTTGAAGAAATATTTTCTAAATATTGGATTAACTCAATTAAATCTACAATAATCAACATAAAACAAGATTTTTCTAAAGGTGAGTATTTAAGTAAACAAGATAAACATTGTTACCAAAGAATGGTTGAAAATGGAGTTAAATGGAATGCAATTGGAAATATTATAGGATATCCTCATTTATCATTAATAAAAAGAGAAGATTCCAATATAACCTCACGTATAATAAAAACGTTTAATGTAGAAAGAGCGACTAACACTGGTGACATAAGTATTAAATTAAAGGAATGTAGTTTTCAAGAGATTAAACTTCAAAAAAGGATATTAGATATTGCTTGTCTTGAATCTGTTTATTATAACTTGTTTAAGATTAATAATTTTATAATTAATGAAGAAATAAAGATATCTAACATTTTTAAAATAATTGGAGGAGATTTAAAAAGAGAAAGAGTATTAAAAAGATGGCTTAAAATTCTTGAAAAAGAGAAATATATAGTGATATCGGAGGAATATATTAAATTCATAGTAAATATTAATGAAGATAAAATGTTATATAACTGGAAAAGAGCAAAAAAATTTTTAATACCACATTTTACTGATGAAGTTGTAGTCGATTATTATATGGATCATAGTAGAGAATTCATTAATATATTATCTGGAAATTTAAATCCTATGTTATTATTATTCCCTAATGGAGATGATAAAATAGCCGTTGAATTTTATAGACAAAATTCGATGGAAAAAATCTTGGCAAAAGAGATATCAAAGCATATTTGTGATTATGTAAAAAAAGCTAAAAGAAAGATACGTATATTAGAGATTGGAGCTGGAACTGGAGCTACGAGTGAGTATATATTTTCTAATAGCGATTTAACAAACAATAATTGCGAGTATATTTTTTCGGATGTAAGTCAATATTTTTTGAATAATGCTAAAAGAAAATATGCGTATGAATATATAAAATTCAAAAAAATAGATTTCAATAAAAGCTTTATGGAACAAAAAATCTTTAATAATAGTTTTGATATTGTTATTTCAGCTGGAGCCTTAAATAATTCTATTGACACAAAAGTTGTTGTCGAAAATATTTTTAATTTAGTAAAGAGTGGAGGGCTAATTTTAATAACAGAACCAGTAGGAGAGCATTATGAGATTGCTTTATCTCAGTCTTTTCTGATGAATATTCCAATAGATGAAAGGTATGAATCGAATATCACATTCCTTAATTTGAATCAGTGGGTGGATTTACTTTCTCAAACAGGATTTATCACAAACTATTGGCCTGATGAGACTAATCCTTTGTCAGGATTAAATAAATATTTATTTATGGTAAGAAAGGAGTAAATTGTGAGCAATATTGAACATAATAACTTGTCAGAATTAATTAGTAAGCTAAGAAATGAAGGAATATATTTGTTTGAAGAAAATGGTAAGTTAAAGTATAAATCAAATATTCATCATTTGAATAAACAAGTATTGAATTTACTGTCTAAAAACAAAGAAAGAATATTGCAAATTCTAAATATGGAGAATAAAATTTCTAGTTTAGTAAAATCACAATATGAAAATAGTTTTCCGCTTACAGAGATTCAATTAGCATACATTATGGGAAAGGGAGATTTTTATAAATATGGTAACACATCTTGTCATGTTTATATAGAGGTGGTTTATCCAAAATTAGATAGGAAAAAAGTTGAAAAGATTTGGGGAGATTTGGTTTTTAGACATGAAATGTTAAGAGTAGTGTTTGATTCATTGAACTACACACAAAAAATAACTAAAAATGCACATTTTACCTTATTTGATAACTGCAATGAAAACGAATCATATGTTATTAAAAATTTATCTCATAAAATTTATAAGAATGAAAAATATCCATTGTTTGACATAGCTTTATTACAGATAGGTGATCAATCAAAGTTAATTTTATCATTTGATATGATGATAGCGGATTGGAGAAGCATTTGGATATTAATTGAAGAATTTGAAACTTTATATTTTACAACAAAATCTTTATCAAAAATAGAATATTCATTTAAAGATTACGTAAATTCAGAAATTATTAGAAAGCAATTGCCAAAATATTATACCGATAAAAACTATTGGATAGAAAAAATTGATGAATTATATTTAACTCCTGAAATTGAGAAACTTAGCTTGGAAACCGTCGAAAATAACGTAAGATTCACGAGGTATAAACATTCAATTGATAAAGAAAAATGGGAAAAAATTAAACTTAATGGACAAAAGTTTGGAATAACAGCTTCTTGTACTCTATTAACTATATATTCTTTAGTAATTTCACAGTATAGCACTAACAAGAAATTTGCAATAAATTGTACAGTTATGGATAGAGATAAATATGGCAAAACAACGGAAAACCTAGTAGGGGATTTTACTAATATTATGTTATTAGGTGTTGATTTTAGTAAAATAAATAGTTTTAAAGATTACTCAAAGTCGATACAAAATAACCTTGTCAGTGATTTAGAACATTCTTCTTTTTCAGGGATAGATGTATTGAGAGAAATAAGAAGGAATGGAAAGTACAGAAATAATATATATCCTTACGTTTTTACTAGTAGCATAGGTACTAACAGCAATAAAGGATTGACAATTGGTAAATATAACGGCAACTGTATTTCTCAAACACCTCAAGTATTTATAGATTGCCAAGTTACTGATTTTGATGGGAAATTATATATTAATTGGGATGTTAGAGATAATATATTTAAAAAGAATCTTCTTGAAGAAATGTTCAATTTATTTATCAACATAATAGAAGATCTTTTAGAAGAGGAAAACTGGGGTAAGTCTTATAATACTAAAAATTCTATCAATTTAAAGGACTCAGAAACAATAAATAAAGAAAATTATAATAACCTAGAGAACTTTGAAAAGAAGCTTGATATAGAAGCTGATATTCTATGTGAAGAATCTAGATTAATGAAGAAGATTTTAAAAGAAATTTGGTCTGATTTATTGGTAAAAAATATTGAAGAAACAGCAGACCTATTTATTAATGGTGCAGATTCTCTACTAATAGCTCAAGCATCTTCTAAATTTTTAAATGAGTTGATATCAAAAGATATAGACAATATATCTTTTGATATAGTTATGAAAGCCATGTTGAGTAACTCTTCAATAAATGAAATTGTAGAATATATAATTGAACGAGTGAATTTTAAGGAACAGACAGAAACGGAGGAAGTGCAATATAGTAAAAATAATATAGGGAAAGTTGAATTTTTAAGAAAAGGAAATTCAAGAGATTTGATTATTATTGTTCACTCAGGACTAGGAAGTGTAGATAGAATTAATCATTTTACTGATGAAATATTTAATTTGTCTAATCAAGATATATTAACAATAGAAATTGGAAATAAAGATAAATTTTTAACTTTAGATAATACTAATCTATATAAGTTATTAGGAGAAGAGTATTGTAAATTAATAAATAATTATAGATATGAAAGTATCCATCTTATTGGGCATTGCATAGGTGGAATGATATCTTGTGAATTAGCTCGAGAACTATTAAAAACAGGGTTCAACGTGGATAAACTATCAGTAATTGATTCAATTTTTTCAACAAATTTAAACTATAAAGAAATAATAGAGGAGTTGTTATTTCTAAAAATGTTAGGAATAAATTTTCATGACATTTCATGTGTTAATTTTAAAGAATCTGAATTAAAGATATATATTGATTTTAACACACATAATAGCGAGAATTTTTTAATTAATAAGAAAATAGAACGTGCTTTAAAATCGCTTCAAAAAATAAGTCAAGAAGAAAGATTTGAAAAATATTTTAATTTA
This sequence comes from Anaerococcus prevotii DSM 20548, assembly GCF_000024105.1. Classification (GTDB taxonomy): domain Bacteria; phylum Bacillota; class Clostridia; order Tissierellales; family Peptoniphilaceae; genus Anaerococcus; species Anaerococcus prevotii. The sequence goes on from NC_013164.1 coordinate 33,774, forward strand.
GATATAAAAAAGAACACAGAATTCTTTAAAATGTTCGAAATATTTAAAAAGTTTTCGCTGACATCTGCAAACAATATATCACCAATATTAACTGATATTGATTTATATTTAGCTGAGGATGAAAATGAGATTATTCCCAAAAAAAGAGAAGATATTATTAGGTTTTGGAATGATATATGTGTAGGAGAATTTAATGTTATTAACATAAGAGGAAATCATATTTCTTGTATAGAAAATAAAGAAAACGCGGTAGATTTAGCAAAGATGGTTTGTGGAGTTAAAAATGCTTGAATTGAAAGTATTTAGAAATAGAATAGCAAACAAAATATTTGAATTAGTTTTAACATTATTAATTGTGAGCGCTTTGTCATTTGTTTTAATGAAATTATCTCCCGTCGATCCAGCTACTGCATATGCTAAAAGACATATCGGAAGTCCATCACCTGAGCAAATTGAAGAAGTAAGATTAAGATTTGGTTTTGATAAACCTCTATATGAACAATATTTTAACTGGATCAAAAATCTTTTTTCTCTAGACTTAGGACAGTCTTTAAGTAATGGCAAACCAGTCTGGGATAATATAATGTTGGCTTTGCCAAAAACTTTATCTGTTGTTTTCTTTTCCGCAATATTACAGGTAGTTTTAGTATTATCTTTGGGATGCATTACTTTCTTATGGAAGAGCAAGATAATCAATAAGCTTACAAATCTCTTATGCCTTATTGGTGTTTCAATTCCTAGCTTTTATATTGCTATTATCTTACTTGATATATTTGCAGTAAAGTGGGATTTGCTATCAGTAGCAGGTAATATTGGCATTACAAACTATCTACTTCCTGCAATAACTTTAGGGATATTTGGGGCTTCTTTTTATTATCCACTATTTAAAGATGCTTTAGACAAAGAGAATGGTGAATATTATATTATGTTTTTTAGAGCAAATGGTCTAAAGGAAATTACTTTGTTCGTGAAACATATATTGCCAAACTCGATAGTAAAGTTAATTCCAAATTTCTTCCAGAGTATTGGACTTATGATTGCAAATGTGGCAATAGTTGAGGGAGTTTTTTCTATTCCAGGATTTGGGTATTTGATTGTAAATTCTGTAATAAATCGTGATGCAACGATGATTCATGGGTTGGTTTTCTTTTTAGCATTATTTATTGCACTTGCTAATATAATATCAGATTTGATAAACGATCTTTTGATAAAGGAAAGGGGAGATTAATGAAAATAAACAAAAGGACATTATTTCCTTTCCTAGTGATTTTATTTATATTTCTTGGAAGTTTTTTTGCCCCTAATGATCCCCTAGAAGTTAATCTTCCCCTTAGATTTGGAAATCCAAGTTCTAAGTATCTTTTGGGAAATGATAGCATGGGCAGGTGCGTTTTATCGAGAATACTGTTCGGGGGGAAAACTACATTATTTATGGTTATGACGGCATCAATTATTGTTTTTACTTTAGGTTTGTTTTTAGGAACACTAACGTCAAAAGTTACCATGAAAAAGAATGTAATAGTAGATTCGATTATTAATGCTGTAACGGCTATACCACCAATTGCTTATTTAATCATATTTATAGCATCTTGGGGAAATGGAATAAAAACTACATTAATCGCTTTGGTTGTTTCATATATATTGAGATTTTTAAGACTTGTTAGAACTCAAATAAATATTGAATATGATAAAGCTTATTGCACTTGTATGATTTCACTTGGTGCTTCAAAGACTAGGTTGGTTCTAGTTCATATACTACCAAATATATTATTAGATTTAGTTCATTATATTTGTTTGTCCTGTGCGGATATGATTTTAGCAATTACTGGTTTTTCATTTATAGGAATTGGACTTGGAGAAAATGTTGTGGAGTGGGGTTCTATGATTTTAGAAGCGAGAGATTCAATATTTATTAAGCCAGAACTCATAATTTACCCTATTTTTGCAGTTTTTATTACTACAATGTCTTTTAATATTATTGCAAAAGAAGCGAATAGAAGGTGAAGATATGATTTTGGTTAATCAATTACAAGTTACAGATAAAAAAGGAAACAATCTTTTAAATAATATTTCTCTTAGAATTCCTATGGGAAAAATTATTGGTCTCACTGGACCCAGTGGTGCTGGGAAGACTACATTAGTAAACACAATACTTGGGATTTTATCAGAGGATTTAAAAGTAAGTTCTGGAACTATTACTATAGATGATTTCGATATATTGGAAAAAGATAATATCAATAGCAACAATAGAAACATCGCTTTTATTCCTCAACTTCCCATGATTTCTTTTGACAAAAGAAAAAAGATAAAAAGTCAAATGGTTGAAATATATATTGCTAATCTTAATATAAATAAATCAGAAGCATTAAGTATAGCAAAAGATAAGCTCAAAAGCGTCAATCTTGAATATGAAAGAGTTTTAGATTCATATCCCACTGAACTCTCTGGAGGCATGATTCAGCGTGTGATTTTAGCGATATCTATGGGACTAAATACTGATTATATAATTGCTGATGAACCAACATCAGCCTTAGATAATTATAACTCATCATTATTTTTTGAATTGATTAAAGCAAATTTCAAAGGGAAAGGGATTTTATTAATAACACACGATGCCGAAATTCTTAAAAAATATAGCGACTGCATCTATGTGATAGAAAATGGGTGTGTTATAGAAAAGGGGAGTAGTGAAGATATATTTGAAAGCCCTAAAGAAGAATGGACAAGAAAATTTGTTATCTGTAGTCAGAAAATATTAGATTCTGGAGGTGAATGGAAATGGACGAAATAGCTATGAGTAATGTTAGCCTTTCTTTTGAAACAGTAAAAGGGACATTTAAAGCTCTAGATCAAATTTCCTTTTCACTAAAAAGGGGAGATAACTTAAGTTTAATTGGTGAAAGTGGATCTGGTAAAAGCACCATTGCAAAAGCATTAATAGGATTAGAAAGAATAGATGAAGGATCTATACTCTATGATTCTGTAGATATCTCAAAATTAAAATTAAAAAAAATAAGGAAATATAGAAAAAATATCCAGTCTGTTTTCCAGGATACATCTGGTACTTTAAATCCTGGTATAAGCACTTTTAAAAATTTGGAAGAAGGGCTTATTAATTTAACAAACTTGTCGAAAAAGGAAAGAAAGGAAAAAGTGTTATTATTTTGCGAGGATTTACATTTAAAAAAGGAAATATTAGATGTGCCCGTTCACCAACTATCTGGAGGCGAGCAAAGAAGATTGTCGCTCATAAGAGCCCTTATGGTTAATCCTGATTTTTTAATACTAGATGAGGTTACGGCTGGGCTTGACTTACTGACGATTGAAAAAGTATTAAACTTACTTTTTTATTATCAATCTAAGCATAGTATTTCTTATATTTTTATCACTCATGATATAAATCAAGCAAAACAGATTTCAGATTATATCATAGAAATAAAGAAAGGAAAAATATTTAGAGAAGGAAAATTGCAAAGGAGATAGAAATGATCAAACTTAGAAAAAATATGATGGTTTTATTGGCACTTGTATTTAGTTTTTCAATTTTACTAGGAGGTTGCCAAAAGAATCAAGAAAAAGCACAAGAAAATTCAAATGTAGCAAGTGAGAACACAAAAGATGAAAGCAAGAAGGTTTTAACCTTATGTACTGCTAAAGAACTGACAAACCTTACGACTTTAACAATGAATAAGGAAAATAATATGGCTTGTGGTTTAATTTACGAAACCCTAGTAGCTTATGAAAACGGTGAAATTGTACCAAAACTTGCTGAAAGCTTTGAATATAAAGATGATGGCAAAACTTTAGTCTTTAAATTAAAGGACGGGGTAAAGTTTTCAGATGGTGAAGATTTTAATGCTGATGCAGTAAAAAAGATATTAGATTTTGATAAGTCTAACCCTAATTTTGCAGGCATAAGGGCTGTTGCAGAGATAAAATCAACAGAAGTTATTGATGATAATACGATTGCTGTTCACTATGAAAATCCGTCTAAATTTTATATAAATGGCTTTTGTTTCCAAAATGTATTGGGGATGCCATCTCCAAAGTCATTTACTGAGGGAAACTTTGAGAAATTTAACAAAAATATAGGAACAGGTCCTTATGTATATGAAGAATTTAAATCTGGAGAATATACAAAATTTGTTAGAAATGAAAATTATCATGGGGAAAAACCTTATTATGATGAAGTTATTGTCAAATATATTCCCGATGCTTCCTCAAGACTTCAAGCCTTAAATAAGGGGGAAATAGATTTAATTTATGGAGCAGATTTAATAAATTATGATGACTTCAAAAAAGGTTCTGAAATTAAGGATGTTACTGGAGAAGTCAACAAAAATAGGACTTTGACTAAGAATCTAATTTTAAATCCAAGTAAAAAAGAATTAGAAGATTTAAGAGTTCGCCAAGCAATTAATTATGCAATTAACAAAAAAGACATTGTCGACAGTTTAACATACTCATATGAAGATGTAGCTGAAACTTTATTCCCTAAAGATGTAGCTTATTGTGATGCAAATTATCCAACTAATTATAGTTATGCTCCTGAAAAGGCAAATAGCTTGCTAGATGAAGCGGGTTGGAAACTCAATAAAGATACAGGAATTAGAGAAAAGGACGGAAGTCCATTAAAGCTTCAATATGTTTACTGGTCAGATTTAGTACTTGCTAAGGAAACTGCACTTGCAATAAAGACACAATTAAAAGAAGTAGGTATAGATGTTGACCTAGTTGAAAAAGATCAAATGTCATGGTGGACAGATGGTATAAAGGGAGAATTCCATTTGACAACCTGGAATACAGAGGGTTCTTATACTGAACCTCATAAGTTCTTACAAGAATCAATCACCGAAATGGATCCACATTTGATGCCGTTAAAAGCACTTTCTGATTCAAACATATATATTGATGCAATAAAGAAAGCTTCCACTTCTACAAATGAAGGGGAGATTAAAGATAATATACAAAAAGCTATAGTATATTCAAACGAAAACGCTATGGATTTGCCTCTTTCTTATTCAAAAGAAATGATTTTGTATAGAAATGACAAAATTGGTGGATATGACTTTACAAGTACACCTCAATTTTTCAATATTTACAGTGTAAAAGCTAAGACAAGTAAATAAGTTATAATATTTATGTAAGTCTCTTTAGAAATATTTCATTTCTAAAGAGACTATATTATAAAGGAAACATTAGCAATGAATAATATCGATATTATATTTTTACATGGCTCAATGCATGGAGCGTGGTGTTGGAATAATTTTGTTAATTACTTAAATGTTAAAGGACATAGAACATTTGCAATAGATTTTAAATGGGAAAATAGCAAAGAGATAGAAATAAAAGATTATATTGATATTTTAGACAGTACAGTAAAAAAATGTAATAACAAAGTTGTTTTGGTAGCCCATTCTATGGGAAGTTTAGTTGCTTTAAATTACGCGAAATTTAATTCAAATAAAGTCTATAAAATTATATTGATTTCACCTTTACCTATAAAAAATGTTTTAACATCAATGATGTTTATAGGGATAAAAATGCTTACAAAGTCGAGAGAAAACCTATTTTTTTCAGAAAATAGGGTAGATAATAAAGAATATTATATTAATAAACTGAGGAAAGATCCAATTAAAGCACAAATACAAGTTTTAAAAGGGTTTAAAACAAACAAAAGCATTACAAACATACCCTCACTGGTTTTAACATCTTGGAATGATAATTGTGTACCAGTTAAATTTTCAATTAGGACAGGGAAAAAATTAAAAAGTAAAATTATAGTTTTAAATGATATTTGTCATGATATGATGCTTGACAACGATTGGGAAATTGTGGCGAAAGAAATTTATGATTTTTTAATGACAAATTAAGGAAGGGGTTTTATGGAATTAATAAAACATTATGTAAGAAAAAGAAAAGGCTCATATTTTATGTCAATCTTACTGGCAATAATTGGAGTAGTGGCTGGGCTTTTTTCCTATATTTTTATGGCGAAAATTATTGTGAATTTGATTAATGGCATAAGGGATATGAGCTTATACACTCCACTTTGCATAAGTATTTTAATAACATTTGTTATTAAAGAAGTGGCAGCTGGAATATCCACAAGAATTTCTCATACAGCAACCTTTAATTCATTAGGAGAAATTAGAAATGATATTTCCAAAAAATTATTTAAGATGCCATTGGGAGATGTATTATCAAGAACATCTGGAGAATTAAAAAATATTATAGTTGAGCAAGTTGATTCTATGGAAACTTCACTTGCCCACTTAGTGCCAGAATTTACGGCAAATTTAGTAGGACCTGTTCTATTATTTATTTATATGTTTACCTTAGATTGGCGATTGACCTTGCTATCACTAATTCCATTTGTGGTGGGAATGGCTACTATGATGTCTGTTATGAATGCTCATTATAAGGAAATGTTTGGAAAGTCAGTTGCCATTGGTCAACATATGAATAATTCGATTGTTGAGTATATAAATGGGATAGAAGTAATAAAGACCTTTAATCAAAGCGAATCATCTTATAAAAAATATGCTGATGCAGTTTATGATAATGCAAGTTTTTATTATAACTGGATGGGTGAATCTATGAATAAGGTTGCCATAGGTAGATTACTTTCTCCTATGGGAATTATTACAATCATACCCTTTGGGATTTTATTTTATATAAAGGGAAGTATTGATTTAGGAAATTTAATTACCTTAATCGTCTTATCCTTTGCTACAGTTTCCAGTATTTTAAAAATCATGAACTATATGGACGATATGTCAAGAATATCAACTATAACTTCTGAAATAGGAAAGATTTTAGATTCAAGACAGTTAGAAAATATTGACAAGGGAGAAAAAATGGAATCCTATAATATAGAACTTCAAGACGTAGACTTTTCTTACGATGGAAAAAATAAGGTTATAGATAATCTTTCTATGGAAATAAAAGAATCTAATGTTTCAGCCCTCGTTGGTCCTTCTGGGTCAGGTAAGTCCACAATAGCAAAACTTATTGCTGGATTTTGGAATGTAGATAAGGGATCTATTAAAATTGGCGGAGTAGAAACAAAAGATGTGTCGCTCGAAAACTTGTCTTCACTTATTTCTTTTGTATCCCAAGACAATTTCCTCTTTGATATGACTATAAAGGAAAATATTAGGCTTGGAAATAAGAATGCCTCTGACGAAGAAATTATAGATGTATGTAAAAAATCTGCCTGCCATGATTTTATTATGAATCTATCTAATGGTTATGATACAAGAGTTGGAGAAGGTGGAGGTCATCTATCTGGAGGAGAAAGACAAAGAATATCTATTGCTCGTGCCATGCTAAAAAATGCACCAATCGTAATTTTAGATGAAGCAACTTCTTATATAGATCCCGAAAATGAAGCTCTCATACAAAATGCCTTGGCAAATCTAGTTAAGGGTAAAACTTTAATCATAATCGCTCATAGGCTAAAGACAATTGTTGATGCAGATAGAATATTTGTTATTAAAGATGGCAAATTAAATTCTTATGGTACTCATGAAGAACTATTAAAGTCATCAGAACTTTATAAGGAAATGTATGCTGCAAATTTAAGGGGTGATGAAAATGCTTAATGTGTTTAAAAAGATATGGAATTTTTCAAAAGAAGAACAGGTATATATTAAGAAATCTATTCTCGCTGGATTTTTGCACGCAGTATTTAATGCCCTTGAATTTGGTGCAATTTACTATATGCTAGTAAATATATTTTCTAAAACTTTAGACTATAAGGCTATCTTTGTTTGTCTTGGAATATTAGTTATATCCCTTGTTGGAAAGATAATGACACAAAAATCATCACAAATGGCACAAACACACGCTGGATATTTTATGGCAGCTCATAAGAGGATAGAAATAGGAGAAAAAATAAAAAGAGTTCCTATGGGTTTCTTTTCAAGCTTTTCACTAGGAAGATTAACTACTATTGCTACATCTTCACTTTCCCAAGCAGAAATGTGGGTGCCTATGCTTTTGGTTCTTGTACTTGGTGGAGTTTTAAATACTCTAGTCTTTGTCCTTGGAACTTTAATTTTTAACGTAAAGGTAGGACTGGTTGCTGTAGCAGGTGTAATAGTATTCTTTATAGTTACATCAATGATGGAGAAAAAATCATCAGCTAATGCAGACAAGATGACAGAAACACAAACAAGACTTACAAAAGAAGTATTAGCAACTTTACAAGGTATGCAGGTTATAAAATCCTATAATCTTGGTGGAGAAAATAACAGGGCTTTAAGAAAGTCTATAAAAGATACATCAAATATACTTTTAGATTTAGAAATATCTGTAGCACCATACACAGTAATTCAAAGAATTGTAATGGGAATAACAACAGTGGCTATGGTCTATTTATCATTAAAATTAAATTTATCTGGTGAACTTCCACTTGCTGAAACAATTCTTATGATTATGGCATCCTTTATTATCTTTGAAGGCTTAATCGGAGCAGGATCAAACATGGCAATCCTAAGAGCATGCGAAAATGCCATAGATTCTGTAGGTTTTATCGACTCTATGCCTGATATGAGAAAAGGAAGTATTACAGAGCCTATAAAAAATCATGATATAGTCTTTAAAAATGTCAGCTTTTCTTATGATGATAGACCAATTTTAAAAAATGTATCAGCAGAGATAAAAGAAAATACTATGACTGCCATAGTTGGTCCATCTGGATCTGGTAAAACAACATTTTGTAATCTAATAGCGAGATTTTGGGATGTAAATTCTGGTGAAATTTTAATCGGAGGAAAGAATATTAAGGACTATAAGATAGAAAACTTAATGAATTCTATTTCCATGGTATTTCAAGATGTATATCTATTTGAGGATACAATTGAAAATAATATAAAATTTGGAAAACAAAATGCAAGTCATGAAGAAGTAGTTCAAGCTGCAAAGAAGGCAAGGTGCCATGAATTTATAGAAGCTTTACCAGAAGGATATGACACTATTATCGGAGAAGGTGGAGCAAGTCTATCGGGTGGAGAAAAACAAAGGATCTCCATAGCTAGAGCCATGCTAAAAGATGCGGACATCATAATCTTTGATGAAGCCACAGCAAGTATAGATCCAGAAAATGAAGATAAGCTTAAAGAAGCAATAGAATCATTAACAAAAAACAAAACAGTAATTATGATTGCCCACAGACTAAAGACAATTAGAAATGCTGACCAGATTTTAGTCTTAAAAGATGGAGAAATAGTAGAACGTGGAAATCACGAAGAACTGATTAAAAATAATGGACTTTATTCTGACCTTATAAATGCAAAAGCTAAGGCGGAATCATGGAAATTAAATAATTGATAGAAAGAAATATTAAAGTCTTTGAACAGGAAAATTTAGATTAGAGGATTTATGTCTAGTAGCATAAGTCCTCATTTTTTTATGCTTAAATTAATCATTGAAACTCAAAAATATTATAGAAAAATAAAAATTCTGGTTACCAAAGAGGGCAAATTTCACTTTATAAGGTGAGGGGTATTTTGTCATCTTTCTATAAAATCAAAATACTTTAAAGTGTGAATATTTTTGAAATTGATTATGTGAGATTAGTATATTTCAAATTCATTCCACTTACCAAGTTAAAAAAAACAACTTACATAGGAGGTAAAAATGCAAGCAATAAAGATTTATAGCATGAGAGTTGCTATGTTATGTAGGCTTTATGATCTTAAATTAATTAATGAGAAGGAATATACAAAAATTAAGAACAGGTTAGAAAATGATTATAAGAAGAGAGATAGAAAGTAGTTAATCTTGTGATATAATAACACTGTAGAAAGATACAAAATGGGAAGGAGGTAAAATGAATACTAAAGTAAAATTAATAAAAGCTTCAAATTTAGGAGCAAGAAATAGAAATGCACTACATTTAGATTTAAAACGTGTTGCAGCGTATTGTAGAGTAAGTACAGATAGTAAAGACCAACTTGAATCATATAAATCGCAAGTTGATTATTACACAAATCTAATAAAAAATAATAAGAACTGGACTTTGGCTGGTATATATGCAGATGAAGCAACAACAGGAACAACTGCAACTAAAAGAGCAGATTTCATGAGGCTAATAAGTGATTGCCAAAATGGAGATATAGACATGATAATTACTAAATCTATATCAAGATTTGCTAGAAATACATTAGATACCTTAAAGTATGTAAGGCTTCTAAAGGAAAATAATGTTGGTGTAGTATTTGAAGAAGAAAATATAGATACTTTGACAATGGATGGAGAGTTACTATTAACAATATTAAGTTCAGTAGCTCAACAAGAAGTAGAAAATACCTCAGCCCATGTGAAAAAAGGACTGAAAATGAAAATGGAAAAAGGGGAACTTATTGGTTTTCAAGGTTGCCTTGGATACGACTATGACCCTATAACAAAAAGTATCTCTATAAATGAAGAAGAAGCCAAAATTGTTAGATATATCTTTAAAAGATATTTAGAAGGCAATGGTGGTTCGGTCATTGGTAGGGAACTAGAAGAACAAGGATATCTCACCCCTAGAGGTAAAACAAAATGGTCTGATACTACAGTGTTAGGGGTAATTAAGAATGAAAAGTATATTGGCGATATACTAATGGGAAAAACTTTTACAGTTGATCCAATAACAAAAAGAAGACTAGCAAATTTTGGAGAATCTGATAAATACCATATTGAAAATCATCACGAGGCAATTATATCAAAAGAAGATTTTGAGAAGGCTCAGGAGATTAGACTCAGGAGAGCACAAAATAGAAACACCATTGCTAATAAGGATAGAAAAAGAGAGAAACTATCAAGGCAATATGCTTTTTCAAGTATGCTTGAATGTGGATTTTGTGGTGAAATACTTTCAAGAAGAACATGGCACACTAGTTCAATTTATAAAAAAATTAACTGGCAATGTGTAAAGTCAACTAAAAAAGGTAAAAAATATTGCCCTCATTCAAAAGGAATACAAGAAGCAGCAATAGAAAAAGCATTTGTTGAAAGCTATAGGCAATTATGCCATGCAGATTCAACAATAATAGATGACTTTTTAAAGATTGTTGAAGAAGAAATAAATGATGAGACTTTGGTCAAAGATTTGAAAAAGTTAGAAAATCAATTAAATAGAATCATTAGTCAAGAAAGAAAGTTAGTTGATCTTCATTTAGAAGATAGTATAGACGAAGAAGTTTATGCCAAAAAGTATAAAAAACTTACAAAACAAAAAGAAGAATTACTTGATGAAAAGAAAACACTGGAACTAACGATAAAAGATGAAGACTCTATTAAAGAAAGATTAAAGCAATTTAAAAAGGTCTTAGAAAATAGAGAAATTATAGAGGAATTTAACAGAACAGTATTTGAAAGCATAGTTGATAAAGTTGTGGTGGGTAGAATTGACAAAGACGGAACAGTTCATCCATATGACTTAACATTCTATTTCAAAACAGGAGTTAAAGATAGTCAAGATTCTAATAACTTTAAAGACAAAAGAAAAAATGCCAAAGACAATGACATTAATAAATTGTGTTCCTACAAGAATGACGAGGATAAAAAATTATGTTCCCAATCAAAAGACAACGCATGTGGAGACGGTAGCTCTGTTGTCCAAACTAAACACAGAACATCATTTAGATATAGAAATAGGGGAAGATGAATTATCTGAAATTGACTTTTCAAAAGACGCAACTTATGGAGAAATTAAAAAGTATGTGTTAGATAAATACGGACTAAAAGTTTCAAGCCTATATATCGCACAAGTAAAAAGGAAACATGGTCTAATAGAGAGAGAAAATTATAATTTTAGTAAGAAAGAAAATCAAAGAGTGCCAAATTGCCCAGAAGAAAAAGAAAAAGCAATCGAAGATGCTTTAGAGCATTTTGGAATGATTTAAATAATATCTAAGATTGAAAATTTTAAAATTAAGACTTAAAAACTTTAAGATTAAAAAGATATGTACTTCTTATATAACCTAAGAAGATTAATTGAAAATCAGGGGAACGATGATGGTAAAATAAAAAATTTTAACAACTAAAGAAGAATTAGGCATTATTGCCAAAGAGGTTTTTATGAAGTTAAAAATACTGAAAAAGACTTGTTAGAATTGAAAATTTTAGATCATTGTGCAGGGTTTCGTGTCATAATAGTGATAGAGGCAAATAGTTATGTAAATATAAAGAGTTCAAGACTTCTACCAAAGTTTAAAACTCAAAAAATAAATAGTTGGTGTGCTGCTTAGAGTAAACATTTTGATAATGTGGATGCGAAACAAAAAGAGATAATCAGACTTCGTAAAAAATTGAAACAGGTTGAAATGGAGAATGATATTTTAAAGCAAGCTGCACTACTGTTAGGCAAAAAATAGACCTCATTATCTCGAACCGAGATAAATATAACATTAGTGCAATGTGTAGACTACTTGGGGTCACAAGAAGTTTAGTCTATTATCATTTGAACAAAGAAAAAGATGTGAAATTAGATGAAGATGAAAAACTAATAGAAGAAATAAAAGAAATATTCAGAAGAAGTAGAAACAACTATGGAACACGCAAAATAAAAAAAGAACTAGGGAAAATTGGATATAAAATATCGAGAAGAAAAATAGGCCGAATAATGAAGAAAAATGGCCTAGTCTCAAACTATACAGTAGCACAATATAAAGTAATAAGATCCAAATGCAACGAAGAAGACATCCCTAACCTTTTAAATAGATAATTTGACAATAGAGACTATTTAGAAGCAATAGTAAGCAACCTAACATATGTAAGAGTAGGAAAAACATGGAATTATATATGTTTAATAATAGACTTAAACAGCCGTGAAATAATAGGATACTCATCAGGTAAAAACAAAGATGCAAATCTAGTAGCAGAAGCATTTTACTCAATAAGGCATCCACTAAATCGTATAAAAATATTTCACACAGATAGAGGAAGAGAATTTAAAAATATAAAAATAGAAGAAATATTAAATGTATTTGGGATAAAAAGATCGCTAAGTAAAAAAGGAAGCCCATATGATAACGCAGTAAGCGAAGCAGTCAATAAAGTAATGATGACAGAATTCATATATCAGGAGAACTTTACTAATTTCCAAGAACTTAATCTAAAATTAGCAGAATACGTATATTGGTATAATAACCTAAGAATTCATGGATCTTTAGGATATAAAACACCAGTAGAATATAGAAAAGCAGAATAAAAAGCTCTGGAAGTTTCATAAATTAAATAAAATATATGAACAGACTGTCAAGGGCAAATTTCAACTAAATTTGGGCGAAGCCTTTACCCTTGATTGTCTGAGAATATATTTTATAATCTAAAGAAACTTTCAAGCTTGATAATGTTCGGTTATAAATTGTCTAAAAAAGGGTTGCCATTCCATGTATTTGGGTTCATTAGAAGAATGCCGAGCAATGGGTAACATGACGCTGATGTGTTTATACACAAAAAAGCTACACGTGCGTTGGCTGACAACAGGAAGCTAAGTAAATTAACACCAGCTAAAATGTTTGACGCTATTAATAAATGACAAGTATATGAAATTGGTTTTACCTAGTTTAAAAAAGAAATTATAATGAAAATATGGAGGCTAAGAATATGAAGATTAATAATGAATGTTGTTGTGGATGCAAAACAGAAAAGCCGGATCAAATTAAAGACAATTGTCCTGTATGTAATAATGAAGGGATTTCCGTTAGTAAAGTAACTGTTGAACATCTAGTGGTAGATGATTATCGTAATGCTGTTAATGGAGATCAATATAAGATTTGCATGAACGAGGACTGCGACGTTGTTTACTATAACTTAGATAATGAAATAAAATTCTTGAAAGACCAAGTTAGAGTTCCTATCTGGTTTAAGAAAGATGCAGATCCTAAGTATGCTTGTTATTGTAGCGAAGTCACAGAAAATCAGGTAATTGAAGCAGTTGTAAAGCATGGCGCGAAATCCGTAAAAGAAGTAAATGCCATCACTGGGGCAATGAAAAATTCTAATTGTAAAGAAAACAATCCGTTGGGAGTTTGTTGTCATAAGATTATTCAGGAAGCTATCGATAAAGGCTTGAAAATGAAATAATTACAGTCGATATGTTCCTACAAACGAGAGCCAATCTTTGATATGTTTCCATCTACGAGCGTGGATATGTTCCCCATAACCATAGGGGTTGAGACGGTAGCACTTTTGTCCAAACTTGATGTCGATAAGCATATAAATATTGAAATTGAGCTAGATGAGCTTGATTTGACAAGTGCTGAAAGTAAGGCAACATATGCTCAAATCAAAGAATATGTTTGGAATAAATTTGAATTAAAAGTTTCGACATTATATATTGCACAGATAAAAAAGAAATGTGGAATAGAATTACGAGAACATTACAACAAGTCTAAAAAGGAGAAACAAATTATTCCACAGTGTACTCCTGAAAAAGAAGAAGCCATCATGGATGCCTTGAGACACTTCAAAATGATTTGATAGAAAAGAATAGCAGCATACGACTTTCTGCATTTATTACATTCCTACTTGGTATAGGAACAGCTATTATTCCTTTCTTGCAAGGTATCAATTAGAAAATAGACTCAATATAAAGATTGATAGGATCATTTTTATATTAAAAGGAGTGTTGAAATGCTTGATAAAAGCAATAAAAAATTTTGGGATAAATTTGCTAAGCTATATGCTCCTTGCATGAAAAAAACAAAGGAGTATATGATAGAGTTTGCGAATACATTCGTCCTCATTTGAATAAAGACATGGAGGTGCTTGAATTTGCTTGTGGGTTTCGTGTTATAATTATGACAAGGGCAGATAGTAACGATGAATACAGGATTTTAGCGTCTCTACAAAAAAATAAAATTGAAAAAGTAGGTTAATAAAATGGAAAAATACGTAAAGTTTAATCAGAATAGATGGAACAATGTTTCAAGGAAAAAAGGAAATCCCTATACGGTTCCATTGACAAGTGAAGAGTATAAAGAAGCAATAGAAAATGAATTAAGTGTAGGGTTAACTGTTGGTAAGACAGTTCCTACTGAGTGGTTTGAAAAAGCTAAAGGAAAAAAATTGCTAGGATTGGCTTGTGGAGGCGGGCAACAAGGACCAATTTTTGCAGGAAAAGGCTATGAAACTACAATAATGGATTTTTCTGAAGAACAATTGACGAAAGATAGATTAGTAGCTGAACGAGAAAATATTCAAATTGATACTGTTCATGCAGATATGACTAAACTTTTTCCTTTTGAGGATGAAAGTTTTGATATCATTTTTTGTCCTGTATCGAATGCTTACATTTCTGACTTAGAAAACATGTGGAAAGAGTCATATAGAGTTCTAAAAAAGGGCGGACTATTGATGGTTGGTTATATGAACCCATGGATCTATATGTATGACGGTGATGATGTTTGGGATTCCCCAGATAAAGAACTATTGCTGAAATATTCCTTACCTTATGATTCAAGTGAACTAGAAAAACAAGGAAATATTGAAATCAATCCAGAATACGGTTATGAGTTTAGTCATACACTAGAATCACAAATCGGAGGTCAGTTAAAGGTTGGCTTTGCTATGATCGATTTTTATGAATCAAAGGATAATAGAAACAGATTATCAAAATATGGAAGTGATTATTTAGCAAATTTGTGCATAAAACTATAAACATAAAATAAATATCCACGGTAATCCTCCTGAACTAGAATTTATATGACCATGAAAGTATTGGATTTGCTTATGATGTACCAGGTGGAGTAAGATCTTTCTTATCTTATAAATTCGATATTACAAAGCATAAGAATTACAAGTTATTGGAAGATTATGATGAGAGAAATGTTTTTGATATTGAAAAGTATGTTACACGAAAGGGTAAAGCTAAGATAAATGGTAATACAGTGATAACCAGATTGTAATATTTACTGTAAGAGTCTACACATGCGAGGGACTATATTATATAATAGAACTAGAGAAATTAGAATTTGTGTAGGAGAAAATGATGGATAAATTAAGAAAAGAAATTGCAATTCAGCAGAAAAAAGGATTACCATTTATCATGGCATCGGTGATTATATGGCTTCTGATAGTACTTGTGTCAATTTTAGATATCAATATGAATATGAAAAATTTATTGGTGTTTTGCTGTTCATGCCCATTATTACCGCTGTCTTGGCTAATTGGTAAACTTATAAAGGTGGATATCTTTTCAAAACAAAATCCACTTGGACAATTAGGCTTCATTTTCACCTTAAATCAAATGGTTTATTTATTAATCGTTATGTGGGTGTTTAGTGCGGTTCCGGAAAAGATGATTATGGTATACGCTATGGTGTTTGGAGCACATTTATTTCCATATTCATGGTTGTATCAATCAAAGGGATATACAGTTGCTGCAATTTCCATTCCGATGATTTCTTTGATTTTAGGATGTGCATTAAACGGCACAACGGTTGCTGTTGCGGCATGTATTATTGAGATAGTATTTGCTTGTGTATTACATATGGAATTAAAGAAAATGGGAGATAACTAAAACAAATCCCAGTTTGTCGAGCCAAATAATTAAATAGAAACGCAAGAGATGATAGATAATTAAACTCTATCGTCTTTTTTTATACTCAAAATTAGGAGATTAAAATGGTAAGGATAAGAAGTCTAACTTAAAACAATTTAATATATAAGACAGTTAGCGATTGAAATATAAGTTCAGTCCCTTTTTTAATTGAAATTTATAAATTAAGGAGAAGAAATTAATGGATAGAGAAATGATAAATATTAATGAAATTAAGTTAAGGAAGCTAAATTTTCAGAATTTGAAAAGGATGGAGAAAGTGTTCAAGTAGCAAATTTTGCTCTTGTTAAAAAATATGGAACAAATGGAGAAAGAATAATAAATAGAAAATCATTATAGAAACATAAATGATATTTCAAAAGACATAAAATTTTAATAGTGAAACTTTGAAAGGGATAGCAGAAATGTTATCTCTTTTTTAATACAAGAAAGGAAATTAATATGAAAAAATTAGAACAAATAAGACAAGAGTCAAAAGAAATAAAAGATAAAATTGATAATACACAAGAAAGATTAAGGCAACTAAAAAATCAAGAAAAGAAGATATTAAAACAAGACATAGTGAAAATAAGAAAAGAAAGAACTCATAGGCTCATAACAAGAGGAGCAATCTTAGAAAGCCTTATAGAAAATGCAGAAGAACTAACAGATGAAGAAATAAAAATCCTACTAGAAGAAGCAACAAAGACAAAAGAATTTAAAGAAACACTAAAAATAATCAGAGAAAATTAAGTAAAATAAAATAATCAAATCTCCCTTAGATTTTCTAAGGGCGCAATTATACACCCTAAAGGGTGCTTGCGTGCCTTTAGAGCCAAACCCTTGCAGGGAGCAAAACCATTCGCTTTTTAAAAGTCAAGGGTAAATAAACTCGCTAAGGCTCGCCCTTGACTTTTAAAATTTGAAATGAACAAAACAATTAAGCCGACATACTGAAACAACAAAAATTAATTCAGTAGTCGGCTTTTTTAATTCTATCATTTCAAAACGCTCGTTCACAAAGTGGATATAAAAATCTATTAAGCCTCCACCTAAAACAACAAAAAAAGAAAGGAAGTGATAAAAAATGGCAGACAGTTTTCATTTTTCAGTAAACATAATATCAAGAGGAAAAGGAAAAAGTGCAGTAGCAAGTGCAGCATATATAAGTGGAGAAAAAATAAAAAATGAATGGGACGGAGTAACCCATGACTACACCAAAAAACAAGGAGTAATTAGCAAAGAAATATTTTTACCAGATCACGCACCAGAAGAATATAAAGACCGAAAAACCTTGTGGAACTCGGTAGAACTATTTGAGAAAAACTCTAATGCCCAACTTGCAAGAAACTTCATCATATCCCTACCAAAAGAGTTAAGCATAGAAGAAAATAAAAAGATGATAGAAGAATATGTTCAAAACAATTTTGTAAAAGAGGGAATGATAGTAGACCTAGCAATTCATGATGAAAGTAGAGAGGGAAATCAAAACATTCATGCTCATATAATGACCATAGTAAGACCAATAAATGAAGATGGAACATGGGGGCAAAAAAGTAAAAAAGAATATATTCTAGATGAAAAAGGAGAAAAAGTATTAAACAAAAATGGAAAACCAAAGACAAGAAAAGTAGAACTAACAACCTGGAATGATAAGGGCAATGTAGAAAAATGGAGAGAAAATTTTTCAGACCTTTGCAATGAATATCTAGCAAAAAATAATATAGAAAAAAGAGTAGACCATAGGAGTTTTAAAAGACAAGGCATAAAACAAATACCAACAATACATCTAGGAGCAAGTGCTAGTGCAATGGAAAGAAAAGGAATAAGAACAGAAAAAGGAGATATAAATCGTGAAATAAAAAAACAGAATGAACTATTAAAAAATATAGGCAATGAAATAAAGAAAATAACATCCTGGCTAGCAGGCTTCAAATATAAGCTAAAAGAATCATATAGGGAATATAAAGACCAAAGTAAAAAGCAAATAGAAAATGAATCAGGACTCTTTAACCTCTATGAATATTTAAGCTTCTATCAAGAAATGCAAGAAAATAATAGAGCTGAATTATCATTTTATGGGAAAAGAAACAAAGCAATCTATGATCTAAAAAGATATGCAAGTGGAATAAATTATCTAAGAGAAAATAAAATAAAAACCATATCAGACTTACAAGGGCATATAAGCGCCCTAAGAAGTAAAAACTCTGAAATATATAAGACCATAAAAGAAAATAGTCAAAAGATAGAAGACCTTAACAAATGTTTAGCCTATGCAAAGACTGTAAGAAAAACAAAAGCAACCTACCAAGAATATGAAAGCAAGAAAATATTCAAAGAAAGCTTCTACAAGAATAATCAAAAGGAAATAGACCAATATATAAGGGCAAGAACCTTAATTGAAAAAATTAGTGGAAAGAAAAATTTAAGAGAAAAAGAATGGTTAGGAGAAATTAAAAACTTAGAAGATGAAATCAGTAAATTAAATACAGAGTCAGAAAAAATAAGGGAAAGATACAAGGAAATAAATCATATTAAATATGCAGTAGAAGTAGTCAATGAAGAATATGGTATCGACTTATCAATAGAAATTGACAAGGCAATCAAGAGAGGAGAAAAAGAAAGTATCATAAAAAAGATAAAAGAGTATAAGCAAGATAGTGATAACTTTAATAAAAAAAGACAAATGACCAAAGACTATTACAAAAATCAAGAAAGATAAGACCTGGTAAAAATATCTTATCCAAGCTATAATATGACCAAACAACTAAAGGCAGATCTAGGAGGTAATAGAGATGAATAAAAGGCAAGAGCTAATAGATGAACTCATAAAAGCAAATGAAGATGGAACATACAAAACATATAAAAGCACAGAAGAAATAAAAGCGATGAACAATGAAGAAGTGCAGATTATATATTCCAACATGAAAAATTATCTATCAGACAAAAGAACACACACAAACTACTAAAGGTGGAAAGGTATTGTAAGCTATTTAAAAGTATAAAAGGTACAAATACCTAAGAAATATATAAAAACATCAAAATAAAGCATTCCACCACCAACAACCAAATAAAAACAATCAAAGGGAAGTATAGAAAAATTAAAGCCTATACTTCCCTTTTTTTAATTCAAACAAAGGAGATAAAATATGATAAACGAAGAAATAAGCAAAGAAGCAGGTCAATTAGCAAAAGCTATAATATCGAAAGCATAAAGAGCAATATGAGAAGTCTGGCAGAGAAGAAAAATAGTATAAACATGTGATGCTATAATATTTGTATTAGCATTATCGGGTATAATTTAATAAATCCTTGTACAATTTAAATGAAAGGTGGTAGAAATATGGATATAATGAAATCTTTTAACTTAGCAATAGACTATATTGAAGATAACTTAACTGATGAACTTGATGAAAAAGAAATAACACGGATAACAGGATATTCATTTCCAATGTTTTCAAGAATATTTTCAATCGTATCAGGATATTCATTATCTGAATATATAAGATTAAGAAAGATGACAAATGCTGCAATTGATTTAAAAAATTCAGATAAAAGAATTATAGATATTGCAATAAAATATGGTTATAATTCTCAGGATTCTTTTGCTTTAGCTTTTAAAAGTTTTCACAAGCTAACTCCAGGTCAAGTAAAAAAAGGAGAAAAGTATCAATATTTCTCAAGAATCTACTTTTCAATTTCAGTTCAAGGAGGAAATCAAATGGATATTAAGATTGAGAAAAAGAAAGCGTTTAAAGTAGCTGGTATTAAATCAGATGTAACTAAAAGTTCAAATTTCCCAAAAGTTTGGGATAGATTGGTTGAAAAAGTACCAAGAGAAAAATTTGAAGAGTTTGGTAGTGGTCAAATCTTTGGCGTAGGATATGACTATATAATGGATGAAGAAGATTCATTTATATATTTAGCTGGTTTTGATTTAACGGATGAAGTAAAAGCTAAAGAGTTAGGTTTGGATACGCTTAGCATTCCTGAAAAAGAGTATGCTATTGTAAGCTTACAAGGACCTATACCAAAGTGTATTCACGAAGGATGGAAGTATATTATTTCATATTTCTTCCCTAAAGAAGGATATAGACATGATGAAAGTCCTGATTTTGAAGTATATGGAGATGGAGACCCTAATTCAGAAGATTATAAAATGGAATTATGGGTTCCTATAGTAAAAGAGTAATTTAAATTTGTTTAACGGCATCTATCAAATGGTAGGTGCTTTTTTGATTGCTATTAGTAAAAATAGGAATGAGTAAAAAGTCCTATGAAACTTGACCTAACAACGGGAGAAGCAACAATACCAAGGGAAATAGAATACATCTATCCATGTATCTTTAGAAAAGAAGATATAAAAACATTTAAAATAAGCATTCCACCATCAAGAACAATAAAATAAAAACAAGCAAAGGGAAGTATAGAAAAATTAAAGACTATACTTCCCTTTTTTTAATTCAAACAAAGGAGAGAAAACATGATAAACGAAGAAATAAGCAAAGAAGCAGGTCAAGCAGCACAAACCATAATATCATACACAATAAAGGCAGCAAAAGAATCAATCAACTTAGAAAAAGAAATAAGAAAAAAGATGAAAGATACTTTAGAAAAAGCAAATGGAAACCTCAAAAGTCTTATGGGCGATGAAATGAAAATAAAAGACCTATATAAAAAAGGACAACTAGAAAATATAAGCATAGATCAAAGCGACCTCAAAGACTTAAAAAAAGAACTAAACAAACTTGGAGTAAGTTTTTCAGTAATGAAAAACAAAGAAAGCCAAAACTATGAAGTATTCTTCCAAGCCAAAGACATAAAAGTAATGGAATATGCCTTTAAGCAAGTCATAGCCAAGGAAAAATAAAAAAAGAAAAAGAAAGTATTCTAAAACAAATAAAGAAATACAAAGACCTATCCAATAAAAAGGATAAGACAAAAGAGAAAGTCAAAAGGAAAGTAAAAGAAAAAGTAAAACCAAACAAAAAAGACATGACCAGAGAAATCTAAGGGAGTAACGGAAAGTTACACCCTTAAATAACCACAATAACAAGACTTCCGAAAATCGGAAATTAAGAATTTCGATTATCGAAAATCAAGAAAGGAACAGATATGGCAGCAAACAAAAGATATTATTGGATAAAACTAAAAGAAGAATTTTTCACAGACAAGAGGATAAAAAGATTGAGGAGAATATCGGGAGGAGATACCTACACGATAATCTACCTCAAACTTTTACTACTAAGCCTAAAAGATGAGGGCAAACTCTATTATGACGGAGTAGAAAGTGATTTTATAAAAGAGTTAGCACTAACCATAGATGAAACAGACGATGATGTAATGGTTACAGTTAATTACTTAATCAATCAAGGCTTATTAGAAGTTGTAACAGAAAATGATGAATACTATTTAACTGAAATACCAAACTTAATCGGATCAGAAACAGCCTGGGCAGAGAAAAAAAGAAGATACAGACAAAATAAACAGAAGACATTGTCCTTAATGAGTCCAACCCATGTCCGACAAGAGATAGAGATAGAGAAAGATATAGAGATAGATAAAGAGAGAGAGGGAGAGATAGAAAAAGATAAAAAGTCCACCCCCATCTTTTATGGAGAATTCAAAAATGTAAGGCTAAGCAAAGAAGAATATAAAAACCTTAAAGAAAAATTAAACTCACACACAGAAATAATGATAAATAAACTATCAAGATACATGGAAAGCAGTGGTAAGACCTATCAAAACCACTATGTGACAATCTTAAAATGGTATGAAGAAGATAAAGATAAACTAACACAGAAAGGTTTAAATAAAAAAATGAACTATGATTTAGGAGAATCTTTATAGGTAAAAAGAGGTGGAAAGGCACTATTAAAGACTTTAAGTCTAAAAAGGTACAAAGTATGCCAGAGATAATAAAAATGTAAATATGACACTTAAAAGGCGATTAGAATAAATTAAAGGAAATGTTAGAAGACTTTTAGATGACAATTACCAAGAGGGTCTAATTTTCACTGTTACTTATGCAGTGAGAATTGGACCTTTTTACATAAGCAAATTCTATTTCAAAATTGGTTACCAAGAAAGGCTTTTTTTCACTGTTAAGTATAAGAGGGTAATTTAAAGAATTTTGTTACATCAAGATAATTATTTTCTGATCGACAAATTTTAAAAAGATTAATAACTCTCGATAAATTTTGAACCTTAATAATTGAATAGACCAAGACAAGACGTTAATTATTTTTGGAGCGTAATAACCTAGCCGCCAAGATCTTTCTGCTGAATAATTCGGCAAAACAAGTACTGCTAAGCAAAAAGAAAGTGAGCGATAAGTAAGAGTTTGAATATAGGGAGGGATACCCTATCCGCTATGAAGAAAATGAGGATAATGATACTTCTAAGGTTGAAGCCGGCTCATCCGGAATAGAGGCGGAGGTGAGATTCCTATGTTGCTAATCCAAAGCACTTGTCAATGTCGTAAAACTTAATTAAACAAATAATTATTAGATATAAAACTTTAGAGGAGGTATATATTGGACAATGACTGGAATGGATTGGCTGATTTAATAGCAAATCTGATTGCAAAATATGCTGGTGCTTTAGATTTAGATAATCTGCCCGATCCAACGCCAGCAAAAAATCAAGAGATGAAAAATAGTTTTGACATGGCAAAAACACAAATTGAGACGGACTAATAAAAGTGTTATAATATACTTGAAATGATAGTCCAAACTTAAATTCAAAAATCAAAGTTTATATATGATATAGAAAAATTATAATGAGGTTAATGCTATGTTAAAAGAAAAAATAAAAGTATACCTCTATACACGAGTATCTACGTCAATACAGATAGAAGGGTATTCGTTAGAGGCACAAAAATCACGAATGAAAGCTTTTGCTATTTACAACGATTACGAAATTGTCGGAGAGTATGAAGATGCCGGAAAGTCTGGCAAGTCTATTGAAGGTAGAAAACAGTTCAATCGAATGATGGAAGATATAAAATCTGGAAAAGATGGAGTATCTTTTGTTCTTGTGTTTAAGTTATCAAGATTTGCAAGAAATGCAGCTGATGTTCTTTCTACACTTCAGATAATGCAGGATTATGGAGTTAATCTTATCTGTGTTGAAGATGGCATTGATTCATCTAAAGATGCCGGGAAACTAATGATTTCTGTTTTATCAGCTGTGGCTGAAATAGAAAGAGAAAACATACGTATTCAAACAATGGAAGGTCGCATTCAAAAAGCAAGGGAAGGAAAATGGAATGGTGGCTTTGCTCCGTATGGATATAAACTTGAAGACGGCAAGCTGTTTATAAATGAGGAAGAGGCAGTTGCCATAAGAACGATTTTCGACCAGTATGTAAATACTACGATAGGAGCCAATGGGCTATCTAAATACTTAGAGAATCATGGAATTAGAAAAATCCCAAGACAGAATGGTAAGAATCCTTTGTTTGATGCAGGTCTTATAAGAAAGATATTAAAGAATCCTGTATATAATGGGAAAATAGCATTTGGAAGAAGAACTTTAGAAAAAGTTCATGGTACAAGAAATGAATATAAGCAGGTTGAACAAGATGAGTATCTAATATCTGAAGGGATACATGAAGCTATAGTTTCCGATGAAGTTTGGCAAGCTGCTCAGGTTAAGCTAAAATCTCAAGCAAAGAAATATGAACATGTGAATAAAGGAAAAGATACACGCACACACTTACTTTCTGGAATTGTAAAATGCCCGATATGTGGAGTGGGAATGTTTGGAAACAAGTGTACCAAGAAAAAGAAAGATGGCACAAAGTATAAAGATTTTTATTACTATGGTTGTAAGCATAGGCAGATGATAAGAGGTCATAAGTGTACATTCAGTAAGCAAATTAGAGAAGAATTGTTAGATGATGCTGTTGCAGAGGTAATTGTCAAGATAGTAAGTAATCCGAAGTTTGCTTCTATGATGCAAGAAAAAATCAACATGAAGGTGGATACCTCTGAAATAGAAAAAGAAATAGATAATTACCAAAAGGAATTGAGGAAGAGTCATTCTACAAAGTTTAAGCTAATTGAGGAAATAGATAATTTAGATGTTGAAGATAAGCATTACAAGAGAAGAAAACAGGATTTAGATGATAGACTTTATCGTATGTATGACAAAATAGATGAATTAGAATCATCACTAATTGATGCGAAAGCAAAGAAACAGACTATTGAAGCTGAAAAATTAACAGGAGATAACATATATAAGGTTCTGATCTATTTTGATAAACTCTATAAAGTTATGAATGATGTAGAGCGTAGACAGTTAATTACAGCTTTGATTTCTGAAATTCAAGTTTATGAAGAAAAACAACCTAACGGACAATGGCTAAAATCAATTACTTTCAAGCTCCCAATTATAGACGATGACTTGAATATAAGTTTGGACAATGATGAACAAGTTGAGGCTATAGCGTTGATACAAAAGATGTAAATTTAGAAATCCTTCATTTCAAGCAATTTTATAAGCATTTTGTCTTCGATAAAGATGAAGAAGGATACGTCAAAAAGACTCAAAAAAACTTCATGGATGTAAGAGTTGTTTTGAGACTAGTATGAGGAGACACAAAGAAAAATTTAATAAGATAAACTCATTTTGTACTTTCTACAAGAGTGGCTTAAAAAGCTGCTCTTTTTTTATTGAAAGGGAGTAAGGATTCGTTACATCCTTTTCAAAATACAAAACTCTAATAGCCAACTTTACATATTCGCTTTTATAACATATAATAAAAGCGTAAACGAGAGGAGGCGGACTATGAATATACTTAAAGAATATATACAAGAAAATTTAGTAATCACCAACAAAGAAGCAGAAGAACTTGGATATACTAGGCATAATTTATCAGAATTAACAAAAATCGGACAATTAGAAAGATTGAGACCAGGACTATATCAACTAAAAGGAAAAGTAATAGACGATTTTGTTTTAATATCATCTAATAGCAATCGAATTATATTTTCCCATCAAACAGCCTTATACCTCCATGATCTATCAGACAGGACTCCAAATGTATTTCATATATCTGTACACCAAGGCTACAATGCAAGCCATATAAAAAAGAGATATAAGGATCTACAAGTTCACTATGTAAAAAAAGACTTATATGAACTTGGAAAGACAGAAATAAAATCACCACAAGGCAATCTCATACCAGTTTATGATATTGAAAGAACGGTTTGCGATATCATAATTGACAGAGAAAAAATAGATAAGCAAATTTTCACAGAAGCAATAAAAAGATACTTTAAATCACAAAATAAAAACCTAAGACGATTAATAAAATACGGTAGATTATTTAAAATAGAAGATGAAATTAGAAAATATATGGAGGTATTATCGTGATTAATATAGAGAGTATAAAGGGCAAGATAAGAAGTCTTGCAGAGAAGAAAAATAGTATAAACATGTGATGCTATAATATTTGTATTAGCATTATCGGGTATAATTTAATAAATCCTTGTACAATTTAAATGAAAGGTGGTGGGAATATGGATATAATGAAATCTTTTAACTTAGCAATAGACTATATTGAAGATAACTTAGCTGATGAACTTGATGAAAAAGAAATAACACGGATAACAGGATATTCATTTCCAATGTTTTCAAGAATATTTTCAATCATATCAGGATATTCATTATCTGAATATATAAGGTTAAGAAAGATGACAAATGCTGCAATTGATTTAAAAAATTCAGATAAAAGAATTATAGATATCGCAATAAAATATGGTTATAATTCTCAGGATTCTTTTGCCTTAGCTTTTAAAAGTTTTCATAAGCTAACTCCTGGTCAAGTAAAAAAAGGAGAAAAGTATCAATATTTCCCAAGAATCTATTTTTCAATTTCAGTTCAAGGAGGAAATCAAATGGATATTAAGATTGAGAAAAAGAAAGCGCTTAAAGTAGAAGGTGTTAAATCGGATGTAACTAAAAGTTCAAATTTCCCAAAAGTTTGGGATAGACTGGTTGAAAAAGTACCAAGAGAAAAATTTGAAGAGTTTGGTAATGGTCAAATCTTTGGCGTAGGATATGATTATATAATGGATGAAGAAGATTCATTTATATACTTAGCTGTTTTTAGACTGGATTAATGAAGTTATGAAAGAGATATATGTTTATGACAAGGAAACAGTTGAGATAGTTTGGAAATTATATTACTATTCTTATGGAGTGTTACTTATTGTATGTTTACTAATTGTATTCAACAGTGATAAAATATTAAAAGAATAGAGGTAGTGTATAATGGATATCATAGAAGTTTTTTCTAAAAACGTTAAAAAATATCGAAATGAAATGGGTTTATCACAAGAAGCTTTTGCTGAAAAATCTGGATTCTATAGAACATATATAAGTGCATTAGAGTGTAAAAAAAGAAGCATTGCTTTGGATAATGTACAGAAAATAGCAGATGCTTTAGAGATAGAAACATATTTATTATTTGTTGAAGAACCAGAAAAAAAAGAAAGGAGGGATGTTTAAAAATGAAAGGATATGAATTGCCAATAGAAATCGTTATTAGAAGACTTGGTTTTAAAAATTCTAAAAATCTTATTTATTATAGTGAATTTAATGATTATGACTATAATCATCATATATCTAAAATTGTTCATGAGATAAAACCGTATGCAATTTATTTTATAGATGGAAACCCATTCATTCTTTTTTTTGACAATCTTTTCGATGAAGTTTCCTTTAAAACTATCAGTAAACAAGTTTGGAATGCTCAAATTCCTGTTGCTATGCTTTGTGATGATCAAACAGTTAAAATATATAATGGATTTTCTTTGAATTTAACATCATATTTTCTTGAGATGGCAACGGAAATCCCGTTAGACACATGTTCTGTTGCAACGGAATTTTCCTATTTAGAAATAACAAACCCTATTTTCTGGGAAAAGTTTTCAAAAGGATTTTCAAATAATAAATTAAATAATTATTTGTTAGCTAATATTACTTATTTGACGGAAGAGTTAAAAAACACCTATCATATAGGCTTTGCTACAAAGTTAGTGTTGAGACTCATTTTTATAAGGTTTTTGATAGATCGAGGGGTTGACCTTGCTTATGAAAATTTTTCTGCTGATATTGAGCAATCAAAGAATGAACTTATGAAATGCTTAAGGAGCAAAAGTTCAATATACAATTTATTTAAATATCTAAAATCAAAATTTAATGGAAATCTTTTCGATTTAGGTAATGAAATTGAATGCCCCGAATTAACGCAAGATGTATTTAATATGCTTGCAGATTTTTTATCTGGAACTATTTCGATGAATGATGGTCAATTGTCACTATTTGCGCTGTATGATTTTAATATTATTCCGGTAGAGTTAATAAGTAATATCTATGAGATATTACTTGGGCGAGAAGCAAGAGCAAAAGATAATGCATTTTACACTCCTAATTTTCTTGTAGAATACATTTTGGATAAAACTACTTTAGGATTCTTAAAAGAACATAATAAATATACTATATTAGATCCTGCATGTGGGTTTCGTGTCATAATAGTGATAGAGGCAAATAGTTATGTAAATATAAGGAGTTCAAGACTTCTACCAAAGTTTAAAACTCAAAAAATAAATAGTTGGTGTGCTGCTTAGAGTATCCATTTTAATAATGGGTATTGTAAATAGCATACCAATAAAACTAAGGATTCTTTAAAGAGTCTTATTTTGTGATGAAAATTTAATATGTAAATTTTAGACGATAGAAAATAAAAATTCTGTCGTTTTTTTATTTCAAAGAAAGGAGGCAGGAATGAATTTTGATTATTTTTATAATAGGCAATCTGAAATGTATAACTTCATTAGGTTACCTATGGTATTGATGGAAGATGAGATTTTTGAGAGCATTTCTATTGAAGCTAAAGTGTTGTATTCATATATGCTTAATCGAATGGGTCTTTCATATAAAAATGGCTGGATAGATGAAGATGGAAAAGTCTTTATTTACTACACAATTGAAAGTATAAAAGATCAGTTTAAGTGTGCCAGTGAAAAAGCAAATAAATTAATAGCTGAACTTGATATTAAATCAGGAATAGGACTGATTGAAAAGAAAAGACAAGGACTGGGAAAGCCTAATAGAATTTATGTTAAAGACTTTATGAGCATATTTAATAATATGGAATTAAAAAATCAAGAAGTTCGAAAAACAAAATTCCAGAAGTTCGATAATCGAAATTCAAGAGATTCGAATATCGAAATTCAAGATTTTCGGAAATCGGAAGGTAACTATAACAATATTAATAATAATGAGTTAAGAAAGAATGATTTTAGTAAAGGTCAAAAGCCTTATGGAATATATAAAAATATATTTTTGACTGATGAAGAATACAAGGACTTAACAAATGAGTTAGGAAGTAGAATTAATGAATACATTGATAGATTGTCGTCATATATGAAAGCAAATAACAGAGAGTATCAAGACCACAAGGCAACGATAATCAATTGGTATCTTAATGATCAGGCAAAAAACATTAATGACAATTCAACAAGGAAAATGAATTACGATATAGGAGAGAGTTTATGAAGAACTTAAAAGATTTTGTATTAAGAGAAAATGATATTGAAAGAAATGGACATATTTATTGTAAGGTATGTGGTAAAAGAGTCGATGGAGAATTACTTGACCTTGAATTTACAAAGTTTATTCCCAGAATTAAATGTGAATGTGAAATAAAAAGAGATAAGGAAAATGCAGAAAGAGAAATATTAACGAGAATATCATCGCTAAAAAGAGATTGTTTTTCATCTCCAAACCAACACCAATATAATTTTGAGAAATACTTAAATGAAAAAGGTCAAGCCTATAAGGTTGCCTATAATTATGCCAAAAGTTTTGAGCAAATGAAGGAAGACAATGTTGGACTTTTATTTTATGGAGATGTTGGCAGTGGAAAGACTTATCTTGCTTGTTCTATTGCAAATGAATTAATCGAAAGAAAGCAAGTTAAAGTTAAGATTATGAATTTATCTCAGGTTATAAATCAAATACAAAAATCTGCATTTAAGCTAGATTCAAATGAAATAATAAGTAACCTCTCTAATATCCCTTTGTTAATCTTAGATGACCTTGGAATTGAAAGGGATACATCTTATGCAAGGGAGCAAGTATATAACATTATAAATTCAAGATACTTAAAGGGTAGGCCGACAATTTTTACTACAAACTTATCATTGGAAATTATTCAAAATCCAAACATTGACCTTGAGTATCAGAGAATATATTCAAGAATACTTGAAATGACAATACCAGTTAAAGTTACGGGAGAAGATTTTAGAAGAAAAATCCATCAAGAGAAGTTAAGAAAATATAAAGAGTTACTTTTATATGGAGGTGGAATAGATGATTAATGAAGAAGTATCTAGGTCGAGCCTTAACCTTGAAGTAAGGCTTGCAAAAGCAACAAGTAAAGCAATTCTTGATGCCTTAAAGAAAGTACACAAGCAAATAGAAGAACAAGGAGGCTTGAAAAATGTAATAAAAAATAACGGAGAAGAAGTAAAACTAAAGGATATGGTTAAAAAGGGACAGTTAGAAGAAATTAATCTAAAAGATCCTGAGTTAAAAGAACTAAAGAAAATTTTAAATAAGCACGGAGTGAAGTTTTCTGTTATGAAAGATAAAGAAACTGGTAACCACTCTGTGTTTTTTCAATCTAAGGATATAAAGGTAATGGAACACGCCTTTAAAAAAGCAGTCAAGGTTTCTGAAAGAAAGGTCGATAGAAAAGATTCAATAACGAAGACAATAAATAAGTTTAAAGATATGGCTAAGGACACCATTACTAAAGATAAAGTTAAAAATAAACATAAGGAGCAAAGCTTATGATAAGTAATTTAAAAACATTTGAAAATAAGAATTTTGGGAAACTCACTGTTATAGAAAAAGACGGTGAGTTTTTCTTTATAGCAAATGAAGTAGCAACTATGCTAGGATATGTCAATCCAAGAAAAGCTGTTTATGACCATGTAGATGAAGAAGATAAGGGTGTAACGAAATGGAACACCCCTGGAGGAATACAGAATATTTCAATAATTAACGAATCAGGATTGTATTCACTTATCCTTTCATCAAAACTACCACAAGCAAAAATATTCAAAGCTTGGGTAACTAGAGAAGTCTTACCAAGTATTAGAAAAAATGGAGGATATATAGTAGGGCAAGAAAAGAAAACTAATGAAGAGTTACTTGCAGATGCAATTCTTGTAGCCAATAGAATTATTGCTGAAAGAGAAGAAGAAATTGTAGAATTAAGACCAAAGGCAGACTATTATGACAAATTAGTAGATTATAACCTACTTACAAACTTTAGAAATACTGCCAAAGAGTTAGGAATACCACAAAATCAATTTATAAGTTTTTTAATGGATAAGGGATTAATTTATAGAGATAAGAAAAAGAAACTTCTACCTTATGCAGATAAGAACAAGGGATATTTTGAGGTCAAAGAATGGGTTGATCCACTAGGTACACTTGTAGGAATACAAACATTTATAACACAAAAGGGAAGACACTACCTACTAATTTTATTAGATAGTGAAGGTTTCTACGATGAATAAGATATTAGAAGCCATTCTTTCTGATATTAAAAACTTAATTAAAATAGACAACCCAAAGAAATTTATATTAGCAAACATTCCTTATTTATCATTTTTTTATATTGGAAATATCTTTTCTAAGCACATCAATTCTTATGTTGGAGGAGATATAATTGACAGAATAATGGTGGGAATTTCTGATATAGGAACTTTATCTTATATACCAAGCCTTAATCCAAGGGACTTGTTAGTAGGTATTTCAGTTGCTGCCATTGTTAAGCTAATAGTATATAGTAAAGGTAAAAACAAAAAGAAATATAGGCAAGGTAAGGAATATGGATCTGCAAGATGGGGAGAAAGCAAGGATATTGCTCCATATATAGACCCTAAGTTTGAAAACAATGTACTAATAACTAATACCGAAAGACTAACAATGAACTCAAGACCTAAGAACCCTAAGTATGCTAGAAATAAAAATGTATTAGTAATAGGTGGTTCTGGATCAGGTAAGACAAGATTTTATGTCAAGCCAAATCTAATGCAAATGCACTCTTCCTATGTAGTAACAGACCCTAAAGGCACACTTGTGTTAGAGTGTGGAAAAATGCTTTATGAAAATGGATATGACATAAAGATTTTAAACACAATAAACTTTAAAAAATCTATGAAATACAATCCCTTTGCATATTTGAGAAGTGAAAAAGATATTTTAAAGCTTGTCCAAACAATTATTGCCAACACCAAGGGAGATGGAGAAAAGGCAGGAGAAGATTTCTGGGTAAAGGCTGAAAAGTTATATTATACTGCCCTTATCGGTTATATTTATTATGAAGCACCAGAAGAAGAAAAGAATTTTAAAACGCTTTTAGATATGATTGACGCAAGTGAGGTTAGAGAAGATGACGAAACCTATATGAATCCAATTGATAGACTCTTTGAAGCTCTTGAAAAGAAAGATCCAAGTCATTTTGCAGTTAAGCAGTATAAGAAATATAAACTGGCAGCAGGAAAAACTGCCAAGTCAATTCTAATATCTTGTGGTGCAAGACTTGCACCTTTTGATATAAGAGAACTTAGAGAACTAATGAGCGAAGATGAATTAGAACTCGATAAAATTGGAGATAGGAAAACTGCTCTATTCGTAATAATATCAGATACTGATGATACTTTTAACTTTGTAGTCTCAATAATGTATTCTCAATTATTTAATCTACTATGTGATAAGGCAGATGATGTGTATGGTGGAAGACTTCCAGTTCATGTTAGGTGTCTACTTGATGAGTTTGCCAATATAGGTTTGATTCCTAAATTTGAAAAACTAATAGCGACAATTCGTTCAAGAGAAATATCAGCAAGTATAATTCTGCAAGCACAATCTCAATTAAAAGCAATCTATAAAGACCATGCAGATACAATAGTTGGTAACTGTGACTCAACACTTTTTCTAGGAGGAAAAGAAAAAACAACAGTAAAAGAATTATCAGAAACCTTAGGAAAAGAAACCATAGACCTATATAACACATCAGAAACAAGATCCAACCAAAAATCTTTTGGTCTAAATTACCAAAAGACTGGTAAGGAACTTATGAGCCAAGATGAAATAACTGTAATGGATGGCGGTAAGTGTATATACCAGCTAAGAGGAGTAAGACCTTTCTTATCAGATAAGTTTGATATTACAAAGCATAAGAATTACAAGTTGTTGGAAGATTATGATAAGAAAAATTTGTTTGATGTGGAAGAGTATTTAACAAATAGAGATAAGGTAAAGTTAAAATCAAGTTATAAAATAAATAGGTTAAACATTTGATTTTACGGAGAAAGCAAAATGTGTGGAAATAGAAAATTATCTTTAATTATATTAAATATAAATGGTGAGCAGTTTATTCTAGAAAGTGATACAGAACTCACAATGGATAAGAAAAATTATATTGAAGCAATATGTGAGACAATGTACGATGAAAGTAATGAATGGTACGAAGATATATACGATATGTCCCCATATGATATAGCTGAGCTATTTGAAAAAACAGTAAAGTACGAAGTAGGAATAACTGTTACATTTAAAGCGATAGACCTTGAAGTATCGATTTTAGAAGGCTAGATACATGATATTAAAAGTCGATAGAAATTAAAAACTCTCAAGAGAAATATCAGCAAGCATAATACTGCAAGCACAATCTCGATTAAAAGCAATTTACAAGGACAATGCAGATACAATAGTTGATAACAATGATTCTACATTCTTTCTAGGGGAAAAGAAACTATAGACTTATATAACACATCGGAAACAAGATCAAATCAAAAATCTTTTGGTCTAAATTACTAAAAAAGTGGAATGGAACTTATGAGCCAAGATGAAATAACTGTTATGGATGGAGGCTCGTGTATATACCAACTAAGGGTAGTAAGTCTTTTACTATCTGATAAATTTGATATTACAAAACATAAGAATTACAAGTTACTGGAAGATTATGATAAGAAAAATTTGTTTTATGTGGAGGGTTATTTGAAAGCCAAAGATAAGCCTATTACTAGAGAATCTACAAATATTATTAAGATTTTAGAATAGAGGTTAAGGGTATATAAAATGTATCAAGATAAAATTATTGCAGGAGAATAAAATGGAGCATGAATTAAATATAAAATTTACCAATAAAGCTATGAAAAAATTAGGGAAAATGGAAAGCACAAAAAAAGAAAAATTTCTTACAAAAATTAAGAACAATGTTTATATGTTTATAGAAGGAGAGAAAAGTGGCTTAATCCAGGAACACTTTTTTAAAAAAATTAGGGGGTTTGATTCTTCACTATATATTCTAAGATTAGATCAGAATAATAGAGCAATATTATCTATTGAAGATGATCCTATTTTTGGTAGAATGGATGTCATCATATATGCACTTACAAATCCAGGAGAGTATAAGAAAGAGATAAGTAGTATTATGGAATCTCTTTATCAAAAAATGCTTAATGAAGATTATGATGATAAGGAGGAGAACTAATGGCAGAAATTAAGGGATTAGTAGATAATTTAGGTGTGATTCACGAATGCAATAAAGTTATACCAGAAAAATTTAAGTTAAAGTTAGTGGAAGTATTGGCAGAACTTGAAGATAATGAGTGCCATAAAACAAATAATTTCCCCAAGTCTGAACTGCACAAAATTGAAGGGGTAAAAAAAATATATCGAGCATATATTGATAAAATTTCTGGATGGCGATTGCATATTCAATATGGAGATGACAAGAGAATTTATCTTTGTGAGGTGTTAAACCCTAAAGAACATGATAGAGGTACAAGTAAAAAAGCCATAAAAAGTAAAAAAAATAGATATTTCTAATTTTTGCTATTAATATAGGACGATAGAAATTAAAAACTCTATCGTCTTTTTTTATACTCAAAATCAGGAGGTTAAAATGGTAAGGATAAGAAGTCCCACAAAACAATTTAATATATTAGACATTTAGCGATTGAAATATAAGTTCAGTCGCTTTTTTAATTGAAATTTATAGATTAAGGAGAAAAAATTAATGGATAGAGAAATGATAAATATTAATGCAAATTTAGTTAAGGAAGCTGAATTTTCAGAATTTGAAAAGGATGGAGAAAATATTCAAGTAGCAAATTTTGCTCTTGTAAAAAAATATGGAAAGGACAAAGAATATACAAATTGCTCAGTATATGGGGAAAAGGTAGAAATTGTAAAAGAATTTGATAAAGGAGATCTGATCCATGTCTTTGGATATTTCAAAGAAAACAAAAAAGGAGATAAGGTCTACAAGAATTTTATAGTTAAATCACTAAACAAAATAGAAAATAAGAAAGAAAACGAGGAGGAATAATATGGAATTTTTTACAGCTGGAGTTGGAGTTTTAAAGACACTTGTAACTGCAATTGGTGCAGGTTTAGGAGCATGGGGAGTTATTAACTTAATGGAAGGTTATGGTAATGATAACCCTGGTGCTAAATCTCAAGGTATTAAGCAGCTTATGGCTGGTGGGGGAATTGTACTAATCGGTATTAAATTAATTCCACTACTTGCAAATGTTTTAAATTAGGAGAAAGTCTATGTTTGGTATCTTTGACAAGCTAACTGAATTTTTTAAGGATATGCTACTCGGAGGTATCAAAGCAAATCTTGAGTCCATGTTCTTAGATATAAATGACAAGGTAGGAGTTATTGCAACTGATGTTGGGAAAACACCAATGGGTTGGAATGGAGAAGTATATAACTTTATAAAAAACATTAATGACAATGTGATTGTTCCAATAGCAGGTCTTATCATAACAGCAGTTTTATGTATTGAACTCATAAATATGGTTATGCAAAAAAATAATATGCATGATACAGATACTTTTGAGTTTTTCAAATACATTATAAAGATGTTTATAGCAGTCTACCTTGCAAGCCATGCCTTTGAATTTTCAATGGCAGTCTTTGATGTGGCACAAAATCTTGTAAACAAAGCGGCAGGGGTAATCACTACTTCTGCCACTGTTTCAGGAGATCAAATAGTTGCAATGGTTGATACATTAAAAGAAAAAGATGTTGGTGCATTAATAATGATATTAGTTGAAACAAGCCTTGTAAGGATTGCAATTCAATGTATATCTTTAACTATTACCTTAATAGTATATGGGCGTATGTTTGAAATATATGTCTACTCATCAGTATCATCCATACCATTTGCGACTATGGGAAATAAAGAATGGGGTCAGATTGGAACAAATTATATCAAGGGACTTTTTGCCTTGGGACTACAAGGTTTGTTTTTGATGGTATGTTTAGGTATCTACACTGTTTTAATAAGGACGGTACAGATTACAGATATTCACGCAAGCTTGTTTAGTATATTAGGATATGCTCTACTACTTGGACTTATGATGTTTAAGAGTGGAACAGTTGCAAAAAGTATTATGAATACGCACTAGGAGGAATAAATGATAAAAAAGAAAAATTGTGCTTTATTGGGACTTGGAATTTTATTGGGAGGAACTTATGAAATCGTAAAAGAGAAGAAAAGAAATGAAGAGATTAGAAACTTAAAGAGGAGAATAAATAGACTCGGAAGATGTCATAATGAATTTGTTATGTATCAAGGAGAATACAATGACAGAAATGAAGAAAAACAAGAAGAATTAGAAGAAAGAATTAGCTACCTAGAAGAAGAAACAATATCTAATTATGACCATATACTTGAACTTTCCAAAGAAGAAGTAGAGGGAGATTAAAATGGCGTATGTACCAATACCAAAAAATTTGGACAAGATTAAAACAAAGGTTGCCTTTAACTTAACCAAAAGACAACTTATAGGCTTTTCTGTGGCAGGGCTAATTGGCATACCAACCTATTTATTTATCAAGAAATATCTACCTAATGATGTTTCAATCATTGTAATGCTAATAGTAACCTTGCCAATCTTTTTTATAACCTTATATGAAAAAGATACCTTAACTTTTGAAAAATATTTTAAATTTTTCTATCTTCATAAGTTTTATCAACCAACTAAGAGAATAAGAAAGGAGGCATACATTGAAGCAAAGAAAAAAGCAAATCAGCGACTTAAATCTAAGGGAAAAACAATTAAAAAAAGACCGAAAGGAAGTAAGAAGGCTAAAAACAAAGAAAGATCCAACAAATAGTCTTCTAAGTGTAATTTTAAATAAAGAAAAAAAGAGATTTACAGTTGAGGACACAATTCCATATATAAGAATGTTACCAGAGGGCATTTGCCAGTTAGATGAAAAAAATTATTCAAAGACAATTTCATTTCAAGATATAAATTACCAGTTGGCATTGGAAGAAGATAGAGATTTAATCTTTAATCAATTTGCCAACTTTTTAAATTCTTTTGATCCAAGTGTCCACATTGAACTTTCATATGTAAATCAATTAGGAAGAAATAGAGACCTACAAGATGCAATTAAAATTGCTGATAAGGGAGACTTCTATGACGATGTAAGAAAAGAGTTTAGGGAGATGTTAAAGCTTCAACTTGCAAAGGGCAATAACGGACTTAAAAAGATGAAGTATATAACCTTTACCACAGAAGCCGATAACTTAGAGCAAGCAAGAGCAAAGTTAAATAGACTTGAAGTAGATATTTTATCTAACTTTAAATCTATGGGAGTAAGAGCAGAGAGCCTTGATGGCGAAGAAAGACTAAGACTTGTTCACGATATGTTAAATCCAGACAAAAACTTTGATTTTTCATATAAGGATTTGAAGAAGAAAGAGTCTACAAAGTCACATATAACTCCCAATATCTTTAATTTTGCACCAGCAAATAATTTTAAATTTGGCAAATTCATTGGAGCAGTAAGCCATTTTCAAATACTTGCAAGTGAGCTATCAGACAGAATGTTATCTGAGTTTTTAGATATTGATGACAATATTTATGTAGCTTTTCATATAGATGTAGTTGAACAAGCAGAAGCTATTAAACTCATTAAAAGAAAAAACACAGACCTAGACAGAATGAAAATCGAAGAACAAAAGAAAGCAGTTCGTGCTGGATATGATATGGATATTATCCCTTCAGATATAAATACTTTTGGGGCTGATGTTAAGTCCATGTTATCTGACTTACAAAATAGAGATGAAAGGCTCTTTGTAGTTACCATAGTAATGATGAATTTTGCTAGGACTAATCAAAAATTAGAAAATACCATTGCTCAAATATCATCAATTGCTAACAGACATAATTGTCAGGTAAAAAGATTATCTCATCAGCAAGAGCAAGGACTTGTTTCTGTCTTACCTTTAGGAGTTAATCAAGTCGAGATAAAAAGATTTTTAACTTCATCATCAACGGCAGTATTTATGCCTTTTACAACAGAAGAGCTATTTATTGATTCGGCAAATTCTTTGTACTATGGCTTAAATGCCCTTAGCCAAAACTTGATTATGGCAGATAGGAAGAAACTAAAGAACCCTAACGGATTAATATTAGGAACACCAGGTTCTGGTAAATCTTTCTCGGCAAAGAGAGAGATGGCAAATGCAATTCTTGTAACAGACGATGATGTAATTATTTGTGATCCTGAGGGCGAGTATTCAAACCTTGTAAAACAATTTAATGGAGAAGTTATTAAAGTTTCAGCAAAGTCAAAGGACTACCTAAATCCACTTGATATTAATATGAACTATGGAGATGGGGACGCACCTTTAAAGGATAAGGCAAACTTCATAATGTCTATGCTTGAACTTGTAGTAGGAGGATCTGGTCTTACTGCTGCAGAAAAATCTGTTATAGATAGGTGCTTACCAAAGATATATCAAAAATATTTTGAAGACCCCAAACCAGAAAATATGCCTATATTAGGAGATTTATACGATATGCTCCTATCTCAAGAAGAAGGAGTTGGTAGAAAGCTCGCAACAGAAATGGAAATTTATGTTAAGGGAAGTCTTAATGTATTTAATAATAGGTCAAATGTTGACTTAAATAGACAACTGCTCTGTTTTGATATAAAAGAGCTGGGAACACAACTTAAAAAAATAGGTATGCTTGTAATTCAAGACCAAGTTTGGAACAAGGTTTCCCTAAATAGAGGAAGCAAGTCTACAAGATACTATATAGATGAGTTCCACCTTTTATTAAAAGACCCACAAACTGCTTCATATTCAGTAGAAATCTGGAAAAGATTTAGAAAATGGGGCGGTATTCCAACAGGTATAACTCAAAACGTAAAAGACCTTTTAACAAGTCAGGAAATTGAAAATATCTTTGATAATACAGACTTTGTTCTAATGTTAAATCAAGCATCTGGAGATAGAGATATTCTTGCTAAAAAATTAAAAATATCGCCTTATCAGTTAAACTATATTACTAACTCAAATGCAGGTGAGGGACTATTATTCTTTGGAAATACCATTGTTCCATTTATTGATAAATTCCCTAAAGACACCATGCTATATAAGCTAATGACAACAAAACCAGAAGAAGCTAAGTAGGTGTGATATGGATAAAAAACTAAAAAAAGATTTTCAAAAGAAAATTATACGAAATAGGGACGCTCCTGAAAAGAATCTTGAAAGTAAACTTGTTCATTCAGATGATTATACCAATAAGATTATTAAGACTAAGGATAGGTTCGGAGATAAAATTTCAGAAAAGGAATCTAAACTTATTCATGAGAATGTATTATCCAAAGATCAAAAACAAGATAAACTAAAAGATTTTCAGAAGGCTAAAAACAAGGAAAGAATTAGAAAAGAAGTTTTAGATAATAAGGATAAGGCTAACGAAGTTAAACAGACTAATCTTGAAATAAGGACAGATGAAAGCTTTAAACTTGATGAAGGCTTAGATGTAGACTTCAAAAAGGTAAATTTTGATAGTGAAAACAGTAAAGATATTAATTCTACTAAACTAACAACATATGATATTTCAGCTAAGGCTCAACCAATAAGCAATAAGAAGGCATCAAGTAGAAGACAAGTTTTTAAAAATTATGAGGATAAAATTATCCATAGTAAGGATAAATTCCAAGACAAAATCAACGAGAAAGAGTCTAAGCGAATCCACACAAGTGAAGATAAACCTATTGAATCAAAGAAAAGCAAGAGAATATACAAAAAAGATAAGCTTGTTAAAGATGAAGTAAGTAAGAACGACAGTAATTCTAATATCGATAAAAAGCAAAAGCAGAAGCTTTATCAAGAAAAGAAGTTTAGAGATAAGGAAAAAATTTCTAAAGAAATAGATAAAGAAAGTAAGCTAAGCCAAGTTGATACAGATAAGACTTTTGATAATTCTGAGCTTAAAGACAATAATCTTGAATTTATAAAAGATGAAAAGGAAGCTAGCCTTAAACTTTCAGAACAAAAGAAAGTTAATAAAAAGAAGACTTACTACAAGAGAAAAAATTATGAAAGTGATAAATTCACTCGAAAGAAAATTGATAACTTAAAAAATGAATCTAAGAAAGTTACAATGAAAGATTCTAAGAAGGCACAAGACGTTAAAGACTTTATCTCAGATAAAAAGATTGGAGAACTTGAAAAGTCTAAAAGCAAGCTAAAGGATAATATCTTAAATAATAAAACTAAAGGAAGTCTATCTTCTGGGGTTTTATTATCTGGAGCTAAGTCTTCAGAGCTAGTGAGAGATTATCTAAGTTCAGGATCTGACAATACTGGTGTAGAATCTGGAGAAAAGGTCGCTAATGTAAGCTCTAAACTCCAGCATGGAATAAGGAAGTATAAGTTAGACAAAAAGAAAAAGTCCTTAAAAAAGCTATCTAAACTTGATAAGAAAATAAGAAAGAGAAAAAGCAAGTTGGAGTTTAAAAGTGGCTTGGAAGATTTAAAAAAGTCAGACGCCTATATCAAGAAAAATAGATTTAAGAAGTTTTATCAAAGAAAACAAATGAAAAGCATGATAGCTAAAAAGCACGAAACAAGACTTGTAGATAGAGTTAAAAAAGCTATTTTAAGTTTAGGTAAGGCTTCTAAAGAGCTAATCATAAGAAAAAGCAAGATGGTTCTATTTCTAGTAATAGGACTAGGTCTTATGCTATCAATCATGATTGGTGGTGGAAGTGTTGGCATGAGTGGTCTAAGCAACTCAGTAAACTCAGTAATGACAACAACATACCTATCACAAGATACAGTTCTAAGTGAAGTAAATCAAGAATTTTCATCAATGGAATATGACCTACAATCACAAATAGAAAGTGTAAAAACAAGTCATCCTGGATATGATGAATACATCATAAACAAAGAAGGAGAAATTAGTCATAATACTCATGAACTTTTATCCTATATAACTTCAAGATGTGGAGAAGTAAAATCAGCATCTGAAGTAAAAGGAATTCTAAAAGAACTTTTCGATAAGATGTATAAGCTTGATTTTAAGGAAGAAATTGAAATTAGAACAAGAACAGTAGCAAGAACTAGATATGATAGTCGTGGCAATCCTTATACTAGCTATGAAAAAGAAGAGTACGAATATAAAAAGTTAATTGTAACTTTAAAGAAAAAAGAAATGGATGAAGTTGTTAGGGAAATATTTAAAGATTATCCAGACAATGTAGTTCATTATGAAGCTCTTCTTGAAGCTAAGGGAAATATGGGAGATGTTTTTGGATCAGGTAATGGGAACTTAGGAGAAATAGTAGATAATCCAAACTTTGGAAATCCTGGTCTTGCTTTTGATTCAGCTACTGCCAAAGCCTTATTTAATGAAGCAGAAAAACATATAGGCAAAAGATATGTGTTTGGAGCAAGTGGACCATCTAACTTTGACTGCTCAGGATTTGTATGTTGGTCATTTACAAAGTCTGGTGTAAAGAGAATGCCAAGAACAACTGCATGGAGAATATACAAAGACTATTGTAATCCAGTAAGTCCAAGTGAAGCTCAACCTGGAGATATTATATTTTTCCACTCAACATATAACAGTGGAACACCAATATCTCACGTAGGAATATACGCAGGTAACGGAATGATGATTCACGCAGGAGATCCAATTCAATACACATCAATAAATTCAAAATATTGGAAATCACACTTTTATGGTTTTGGAAGACCAAGATAGAAGGGAGATATTATGTGAACAGAAAACTTATAAGTATTAGGAACAAAAAGAAAAAAATAGAAGAGAAATTGAAAGATTTAAATGCAAAATACAAGGAAATTTGCGATGAAGAAATACAGGTTGAAAATGAAGAAATAATTGTAACTCTTAGGAGGAACAATATTAGCTTGGAAGAATTAATGGAGAAAATCAATGATAGAAAAAGAGAAGAAAAATTAAAAGAGAAGGAGAACATTCATAATGAAGAAATTTAATACGAACAGACTAAGAGCTTTTTTTATGGCTCTTTTATTAGTTTTAACATCTACCTCAACTACTAATGTACTAGCTAAAGCTGATGATACAGATGGTAGTAAAAAAGTTATAGAAAGTTCAATAAGTAAAATTAGTGATTTAGAAAATCAAATCAAAGACTTAAATGATAAGA
Organism: Anaerococcus prevotii DSM 20548; assembly: GCF_000024105.1. GTDB lineage: Bacteria > Bacillota > Clostridia > Tissierellales > Peptoniphilaceae > Anaerococcus > Anaerococcus prevotii. The sequence goes on from NC_013164.1 coordinate 75,869, forward strand.
AACAAGAAGACCAATCAAAGATAGATGAATTAAAGGAAAAGTTAGAATCTTGCAAAGATAATGGAGAGAAACTAAAACAAGAAAAAGCTAAGCTAGAAGAAGAGATTAGAGATAAAGATAATAAGATTGCTCAATTGAATAAAGAAATTGAGGATCTTAAAAACTCCAATAATGATGAACTAATAGCAGAAATTACTCAGCTTAAAGATGAATTAAAAAGATTACGAGATGAAAATGCAAAATTAAAAGAAGATTATTCATCTACAAAATGGGAGTTAGAAGCTGAGAAAGAAAAGACCGACAAAAACGAAAATAAAATCAAAGAAATGCAAGAAAAGCTCGAGTCTTTAGAAGAGGAATTTGCAAAGAAGACTAAAGAAATTGAGGATAAAGATAATAAAATTAAGGACTTAGAAAAAGCTCTTGATGAAAAAGATAATAAGATAAAAGAATTAGAGAATAAAAAGAAAGAAACAGAAAAGACTAAGTCAGAATGCTTTAAGAAAATTGAAGAGCTTCAAAAGGCTATTGATAGTTTAAAAGAATCTTCTGAAAATACAAAAAAAGAATTAGAAGAGAAAATTAAAGGGCTAGAAGAAAAACAAAAAGCTTCTGAAGAAGAAATTAAAAAGCTAAAAGAAGAATTAGATAAGAAAATTGAAGAAGCAAAGAAGTTAATCGAGGAAGCAAATAAAAAAGCGAAAGAAGAACTTGAAAAACAAGCTAAAGATGAAAAAGACAAAAACCTAAACCAAGACTTATCTAAGAAATTAGATGAACTTCTAAAACTTCAAAAAGAAAACAAAGAGAAGAAAGAAGATAAGAAATCTCAAGATAAGAAGTGGGACGAAATTTTGAAAGCTGATGACAAGAATATCCTAAATCAATTTGATCTTAACAAGATGAAAAAGCAAGAGGAACAACAAGGCAAAAAACAAGTTAAAGATGAAAAAGAATTTGCAGTTTTTCAAGTAGACAAAAACTTCTATAACATTATCAACAAAGATGGTAAGACAACAGTCTATATGGATGTAAAAACTTATGTAGATCATGGAAGAACTATGATTCCAGTAAGATATATTGCTTATACTCTAGGTTTTAATGTTGAGTATGACAACTCTACTCGTGAAGCCATTTTTTCAAATAAAGAGAATAATATCTTAGCTAAAAAGACATTAAGACTAAATATTGATACTGGTGTTATGAAAGATTCAGATGGAAAGGTATACAACTCAGATGTTAAGCCAGTGATTATAAATGGAAGAATTCATGCTTCAATTTCAAATATTGCTAAAGCTTTCGGAGCAAGTCATGGAGATATTAAAGATGGTAAAAACCAAACAATAGAATGGGACAATGCTAGAAAAGCAGTCTATGTATTTAAAAATGTAAAATAAGAAAGGATAGAAAAATGAATAAGAGCATTAAACGAGGAGTAGCCATAGCGTTACTCCTTTTTACATTTACAGTACCAGCAACTACATTTGCTATGACAAATGAAGGACAGATAGAAAGTCAAAACGAATCAATCTATGAACCACAAAAAGAAGAATTTGAAAAAATGTTGAAAGATGATGTTTTTACACCATCAAAAGAAGAAATTCCTTATCAAGATGTTCCAAGAATACCAGGAAATACAAGTGAAGCAACCAAGCCTTCAAATAATCCTCCTAAGAAAACACCACTTGTAAAAGGTGGTAATACAAAGGCAGTAAATAATCTTGCAACACAAGAGAATAAGGCAAGAGGTTCAGTAATTGAAAATGTAGATAGGAACGGAAAAGATTTTACACCAAGTGGAGACACAGAAAAAGATAAAGAAAATCCAGTAGATGTAAGACAATTCTTAACTTTTCAAACTAAAAGTGGAAAAACTATGCACCTAATAGTGGATCACTCATCAAATCAAGATAATGTAAGGTTATTAACAGAAGTAGGAGAGCAAGACCTACTTAATATGATTGAATCAGAAGATAAAAATACTATAAAGGTTGAAGAACCTAAGAAAGAAGAAGTAAAAAAAGAAGAACCTAAGACTGTTCCAGTAAAAGAAGAAAAGAAAAGCGGGATAGGTTCATTTCTAATTGTTGCACTTGTAATTGGAGGAGTTATAGGAGCAGGATATTATTTTAAGGTAGTCAAAGCTAAAGAAGACAAAATGTTGGAAGACTTTGAAGAAGATGATGAGGATTATATTAGTGAGTCAGAAGATGATGACGATAATGAAGAAAGTAATGAAGAATCACTAGATGATGATGACGATGAACTATTATAAAGATATGAAAATTAAGTACAATTGAATTTTTGTCACGAATATGATACAATATCCGTGACAAAGGAGGATTGTAATGAGTTCATATACAGAAAAAATATCAGATAAAATAAATGATTTTGACTCACATAAAGTATTTTTTGCTAATGACTTTTTAGATATTGCATCTAATGCTACGGTTAGACAAATACTAAAAAGATTAGCAGATGAAGATAAAATCAAGCGCGTCATCGATGGTTTTTATTACAATCCAAAATACAGTGAGTTAATTGGAGAATATGAAGCAGTATCAATTCACGAGTTGGCACTTGCCATAGCGAGAAAATACAATTGGAATATTGCACCATATAGTAGCACAGCCTTAAACCTATTAGGACTTTCAACACAAGTACCAACACATTATAAATATATATCTAGTGGAAGATATAAAGAATATAAAATTGGAGATACAATTTTAGAATTTAAAAAAGTAAATCCAGGAGAGATTGCCAATATGTCCCTAAAGACTGCAACAGTTATTCAATCAATTAAGTCTTTAGGCAAAGAAAATATAACTAATGAAGTTATACAAAAGATAAGAGAAAACTTAAGTGAAAAAGAAAGAAAAGACTTAATGAATGAGTCAAAATCAGTGCCAGCATGGATATATGAAGTGATAAGGGAAATTTGTGAGGGTCAAAATGAATAAGTTCTATATAAAAAATAAAGAAGATCTAAGGATTTTAATAGTAAACACTGCTAGAAAGAAAAATATATCTGAAGCAGTCATTGAAAAAGACTATTGGGTTACTTTTATCTTAGACTATCTATTTAATGAAAATAAATGGAAAGAATATTTTACTTTTAAGGGTGGAACATCACTTTCAAAATGTTTTGGACTCATTGAAAGATTTTCTGAAGATATAGATCTAATCTTAGATTGGCGAGTATTAGGATATGAAGAAAAAGAACCGTGGTTAAAAAGGTCAAATACCAAGCAAGATAAATTCAACAAAGCAGTTAATGAAAAGACAGAAGTATTTTTAAGAGATGAATTTTTAAAAGTCTTAGAACAAGATTTAAAGGACATGAACTTTGAATTTTCCATAGATACAATAGACCCACAAACAATTCTATGTAAATATCCTAAAATCTTTGAATCTAATTATTTGACACAAAATATAAGACTTGAAATAGGAAGCCTTGCAGCATGGACACCTGCAATTGGAGTTAAAATTTCACCAACAATTAGTGAAGCATATCTAAATGTATTTAAAGAAAAAACTAATATAAGAACAGTGTCAGCAGAGAGAACTTTTTGGGAAAAGGCAACTATACTTCATCACGAAGCAAATAGACCAGAAGCTTCTCCTATGCCACATAGGTATGCAAGACACTTTTATGACCTATATAAAATATCGAAGTCAGATTATAAAAATAAAGCTCTGGGTGATAAAGATTTATTAAAAAAAGTGACTGAATTTAAAATGAAATTCTACCCTAGAAAGTGGGCAAGGTATGAAGAAGCATTAAATGGTAGATTAAAGTTAGTTCCAAGAGAGTACCGATTTTCTGAAATAGAAAAAGATTATAAGGCTATGTCAGAAATGATTTATGGAGACTATCCAAACTTTGAAGAGATTATAAAAGTTCTTAAAGAACTAGAAAAAGAAATTAATAAGTAGTATTCTCCCGAAAATAATACAATATTCGGGAAAAATATTTTGAGCGAGAGAGAAATCTTTCGCTCTTTTTTTATTTATGGAGGTATTAATGAAATTAGTAATAGCAGAAAAACCAAGTGTAGCAGTTACAATTGCAAAAGTAATTGGAGCAAGAACAAGAAAAAACGGATATTATGAGGGAGGTGGATACATTGTTTCTTGGTGTGTTGGTCATTTAATTCAAATGGCAAGTCCAGATAAGATAGACGAAAAATGGAAGAAATGGACAATAGAAAATCTTCCAATAATCCCAGAAGAATATATTTATGAAGTATCTAAAAGCACTAAAAAGCAATATGGAGTTTTAAAGAAGCTTTTAAACGATAAGAACATCGACACAGTAATAAATGCTTGTGATGCTGGAAGAGAGGGAGAACTTATTTTTAGGCTTGTATATAATCAAGCTAAATGTAAGAAGAAAATTCAAAGACTTTGGATATCTTCAATGGAAAACAAAGCTATTGAAGATGGCTTTAGAAATCTTAAAGACGGAGAAAACTTTGAAGACTTATATAGATCGGCAAGTGCAAGAGCAATTGTGGATTGGCTGGTAGGAATGAATTTAAGTAGGCTTTATTCTTGCATTTACAAGGAAACATATTCAGTCGGTAGAGTACAAACTCCAACTCTATATTTAATAGCTAAAAGGGATAGTGAAATAAACCTGTTTAAGAAGCAAAAATATTATACAGTTGACCTATCTTATGGAGGATTAAAACTTGTATCAGATAGGATTGATAAAATTGAAGTTGCAGAGCAACTTTTAAACTTGCTAGAAGATGAAATAGTTATTACAGAGGTAGAAGATAAAGAAATAAGCACAAGACCAGATAAACCTTATGATCTCACTACCTTACAAAGAGAAGCAAACAAATATTTTGGATATTCAGCAAATGACACTTTAAACCTGGCACAAGGCTTGTATGAAAAAAAGCTAATCACATATCCAAGAACAGATAGTAGGCATTTAACCGATGATATGGTTAATACTATGAAAGAATTATTAGAAGGATTTGAAGAAGATTTTAAAATCAACGAATCAAACTTTAAGTCTATTTTTAATTCATCTAAGGTTACAGACCACTATGCGATTATTCCTACTATATCAGGCATTGGAAAAGCCAAAGATTTATCTGATAAAGAAAGCAAAATCTATAATCTAATTAAGAATAAATTACTTGCTTCATGTTCGGATAATTTAAAGGAATCTAGCAGAAAAATCAGATATGAATATGATAAATTTAACTTCAATGCAAGTGGCAAGACTGTAATCGATGAGGGTTATACCAAGTATCTAAAGCCTTATGGAAAGGAAAGACAAGAAAATGAATTACCAGATGTAAAGACTGGAGATAAAATTAAGCTAACTTCTAAAAATATATCGGAGAAATTTACCAAAGCTCCAAGTCATTATAATGAAGATACACTTTTAAAGGCTATGGAGAATGCAGGGATTAAATCGCTGGATAAAGACATAGAAGTAGAAAGAAAAGGCTTAGGAACACCAGCTACAAGAGCAGGAATTATTGAAAATCTTATCCATAAGGATCTTATAAGAAGAGATAAGAAAAAATTACTTGTAACAGAAAAAGGCAATAGACTTGTATCGATTGTAGAGGATAAGTTTAAATCAGCTGAAACAACATCTGAATGGGAAATGAAACTTGCAAAGATAAGCTCAGGCGAAGTAGATAAAGAAGACTTTTTAAGAGAAATTGAAGATAGTATAAGGGAGCTTGTAGACAGGTACAAGAATAATCTAAATGAATAAGGTAAAAATATTAGAGCTTTTCGGTGGCATAGGTGCTATCAGAAAAGCTTTTATTAATTTGAAGATACCTTATGAAGTAGTTGATTATGTAGAAATAGATAAGGCTTGTGTTAAATCATATAACGCACTTTATGGAGAAGAATATAAAGCAAAATCAGTAGTAGGATATAAAGCTCCTAATGAAAAGATAGACTTAATTATGCATGGAAGTCCTTGCCAAGACTTTTCAAGAATTGGAAAAAAGCAGGGAGGAGTTAAAAATTCAGGAACTAGATCAAGCCTACTATTTGAAACAATTAGAATAATAAAAGAAATTAAAGATAAACCTAAATGGATAATTTGGGAAAATGTAAAGGGAGTCCTTGATAGAAATATGAGGGACTCCTTTTTTATTTATCTAAAAGAGCTAGAAAACCTTGGATATAAAAGCAAATATGAAATCTTAAATGCAATGGACTTTGGGATACCTCAAAAAAGGGAGAGGATATTTGTTGTTTCACAATTTGGAGAAAATAACTTTTCTTTTAATAAATTGGAGAGGAAAGAAACAAGACCACTAAGTGAATTTTTAGAAAAGAATATAAGTGAACTTTATACCATGACTCAACCTTATATGCTGAAATTTTTAAATAAAGGCATAGATAATAGTTTTAAAGGGCGACTAAAAGTTATTAAAGATTTTTCTTATACTATTTCTACAAAACAGATGAGAGTACCTAATTCTGGAATAATAGACATTGGAAACGGTCAGTATAGGTATTTAACAGAAAGAGAATGTCTAAGACTCATGGGTTTTGATGATAGAGATATAGACAAACTAGAAGAAGTACATCCAAGAAGAAAAAATTGCACCTCAAGTAAACTATATAAGCAGGCCGGCAATTCTATTGTGGTTAATATTTTAATGGCGATTATAAAAGAAATTCATAGAATGGAGGTAGAAAATGCAAGTAAATGATTTTAAGAATATACAAGAAGCTATAAAGTATGAAGTGTTACAAGATGAAAAAGAATATCTAAAACTCTTAAAAGTTATAGGCAATAATCAGAAATATGATTTTTCCAGCCAATTAAGTATATATAACAAAGAACCTGAAGCTAGAGCTTGTGCGACCTTTGATATGTGGAAGAAATATTTTGGTCGAGTTGTTATGAGAGGTCAAAAGGGTATTCCAATTTTAGTTGGAAGTGATGTAAATCAAAGAATTTCATATATTTTCGATATTAGTCAGACCACATCAATGGATAGGAATATCAATGAGGTTAGCTTATGGCAGTTTGACCACGAAAACCATAACGATGCTTTAAAAGAAATAATAAGAGATTCTTCATTTGAAGCCAGTGATTCACTCAATGAAAATATATTTTCTTTAAGCCGAATTTATGGAGATGAATATATTAATTTGGCTCTTGCTGATTTAAGGATAGATATAGAGGATAGACTTAGTTTTGAAAAGTTTATGAGAGACTCAATATCCTATGCAGTAGCTAATAGGTTTAATACAGTCTATCCTATGGATATGGAAAATTTAAAAAATAATTTTTCTAGGATTAATACTATTTCTTTAGAACAGATAGGTCTTGTAATATCAAGGGTTAGCGAAGATATTATAGATAGCACAATAGAAAAATCTAAGGAAATGGATCGAGCTAGGCTGCTGACAGAAAGGGCCGGTGGCGACTATAATAGAGATATAGAAAATATAAATAAAGATAGAGGAGGTCAAAATGATTTATATAGACGAGATGATAGGTCAAGAAGTAGAGATGGACGAGTTTTCACAGATGGAAGCGACAGAGGAAATAGCAATGAAGATCGAAGAGAAAACATTGGACATGATGGAGAAGGATCTGGAATTTATGGAGAAATTTCCGAATCCGACCTACGCAGTTCTAAGACTGTCTTATCTAGTGGGAAGCGAGGACATGGAGAACTGGAAGAAACTTCAGAAAATGCACGAGGAGAAAACACTTTTGAACCATCTGAAGGAAATTCAGACTCAGGCAGTGGACTATATCAAGAGAGAGAAAGTCAAGATGATGAAAGCACAAGGATTGACAGAGAAGATGATGAGAGAGAATCCAGAGGAATACCAAGGACAGATGAACAACTTGATGGCAACAGTAAAGAAGATGGCAATCAAGGAATACGTGGAAGCCTAGAAAATGAAATAAGCCAAGAAAAGGAAGCTGATGAAGCTTCTTTTTTTGATGGCAAAAACACTGAAAATAGAAAAGATTATTGGATTGTAGAATTTAATGAAAACCATGAATTAGTTCCCGATTATAGTGGGCAGATAGTAACTAAAGACTTAATTAATGTCCTAAGACAAAAGGATATTGATGTTAAAGACCATAATCAAACTCTTGGAGAAAATGAATTTGGAGAAATGACTGATGATTATATCGGATATTTCAAATTCTATTTTGACCACTATGTAGACGGCGAAGTTGTCGAACACTATAGGATTGACCTTGGTGATGGTGAAGAAGTAAATGAGCGTGAATTTTCATATTTAGAAGAGCAAGTTGCAATAAGCGAGGAAAAATCTTTACAAGAAGAAGTAAAGGAAAAGATAGAGCCTAAATTTAAGATAGGCGATCAGGTAAGATATAAGGATAAGGACTTTACCATTACAGATTTTGATGAACTAAGTAGAGGACTTAAAACTGTAACCATTAGAGATAATATGGAGTATATGGGAGGTATGATTAGGGGTTCGGAAGTAATTCCATATAGAAGCGATTCATACCTTGAAGAAATCTTTGAAAATCTAAGTCAAACATCAGAAAAACTAGCAGTAAAGATCGGTAAGGAATTTATTTTAGAAGATGATAATACATTTCATGGAATTAACTTGATTGAAACAGAAACTAAAGTAGAAATTAATGGGGAAGAATTTCCCTTATATAAGGGTGAAACATTTGAAGAAAGTAGAAAGATTGATGACCTTTTAGATAGTGGAAATTATGAGATATACAAATTATCTGAGCATGAAAAACAAATTGAAAGACAAGTAGAACAAGAAAGCTTTATTGATAACTACAATCCTGAAATTGACCAAATGATGGATAGGTATGATGTCCCAAGAGAAGCAGCCGAAAACTTATTGAGGGGTAAAGAAGATTTAAAGAATCTAGGCTATGAACCTAATAAGGAAAAGCTAAGTTTTGCTAGAAATTATGACTTGAGAAATCATATCTACTCAGAATACCTAACACCATCAGAAAGGCTAGATAAAAATATAAAAGCTATTAAGATGCTCAAAAGACTTGAAAATGAAAATAGGAGTCCAAGAGAGTATGAACAAGCCTATCTTGCTGATTATTTAGGTTGGGGTGGTCTTGCCGATGTCTTTGATGAAGAAAAGGGAGGACAATGGCTTGAAGCAAGGAATATTTTAAAGGAAAATCTGACAAATGAAGAGTATTTGAATGCTAAAGAGTCTACTTTAACATCCTTTTATACACCTAGAGAGGTAATGGATGGAATATATAAGACTCTAACAGATATGGGTTTTAAGACTGGGAATATCCTCGAACCATCTGCAGGGGTTGGTAACTTCATTGGTAATATGCCAAGTGAAATAAAAGGCTCTAAAGTCTATGGAGTCGAAAAAGATAGTCTAAGCGGAAGAATAGCAAGAGAGCTTTATCCTGAAGCTAATATTCAAATTAAAGGTTTTGAAGAAACAAACTTCTCAAATAACTTTTTCGATTTAGTTATAGGAAATGTTCCCTTTGGAGATTTTAAAGTTAATGATCGTGAATATAACAGAAACAACTTTCTGATTCACGATTATTTTTTTGCAAAGTCAATAGATAAGGTTAGGAATGGAGGAATTATTGCCTTCATAACATCATCTGGAACTATGGATAAAAAAGATGAATCTGTTAGAAAATATATTAATGCAAGATGTGAGTTTTTAGGAGCTATGAGGCTTCCTAATACAACATTTAAAGGACTTGCTGGGACAGAAGTTACTTCAGATATTATTTTCTTAAAAAAGAGAGATTCAGTTATAGAAAGAGATGATGATTGGATACACCTAGCAACTGATAAAAAGGGTTTGACTTATAATAAATATTTTGTAGATAATCCTCAAATGGTACTAGGAGATATGAAAGAAGTATCTGGAAGATTTGGAAATACAATTACTTGTGATGAAAAAGAAGACGAAAATCTAAAGGATTTAATGGATCTTGCAAGTAAGGAAATTTCTTCAAATTCTAAATATGAAGAAGTTGAGCTATTGGAAGATGAAGAATTAAGTCTTCCAGCAACAGATGATGTTAAAAACTTTTCTTACACTATTATTGATGAAGAAGTCTACCTAAGAGAAAACTCAGTCTTAATTAAGCAGAATATATCAGATAAAAACAAAGAAAAGATAAAAGATTATCTTGATGTAATGAATGCTTTAAAAGATGTAATAGAAAAGCAAAAAGACGATTTTTCTGACGAGGAAATAAAAGAGTCACAAGCAAAGTTAAATGGGGTCTATGATAACTTTTCAAAGAAACATGGCTTTATTAACTCCTTATCGAATACTAGAGCCTTAAAGGAAGACTCAAACTTTCCTTTGGTATCATCAATAGAAATACTTGATGATGAGGATAATTTCAAAGCTAAGAGTGATATATTTTCAAAAAGAACAATAACAAAGGCAAAAGTAGTAGACCATGTAGACACTTCCCTTGAAGCCTTAGTCTTATCAGTTTCACAAAAGGGATATGTAGATTTTGAATATATGGAATCTATCACTAACAAAGATAGGGACGCCTTAATTGGTGAGCTTGAGGGCGAAATATTTTTAGATATTAAGGATAAAGACCTAATAAATAACAGAATGCCCTTTGAAAACTTTAACAATGACAATCCATTTCATTTTTCATATGTATCAGCTGATGAGTATTTAAGTGGCAATATTAGAGAAAAGATTGGCTATCTCAATTCATATATCGGAGAAATTGAAAATGTAATAGATTTAGCACCTTCTGAAAAGAAAGACACATTATTAAACGAGTTAGGCAAACTCAAATATCAAAGAGAAAAATTACAAGAAGTTATGCCTGAAGAACTCACTGCTTCTGATATAAATGTAAGGTTAGGAGCAACTTGGATACCTCAAAAAGATATAGAAGACTTTACTTTTAACCTTTTAAAAACACCAGGCTATGATAGGTGGAATATAAATGTTAGGTTCTCACCACATACAAGTGAATGGAACATTGAGGGTAAAAGTGTTGACTCGACTAATGACCTCGCTAACATGACTTATGGTACAAGTAGAGTGAATGCCTATAAGCTAATTGAAAATGCCCTTAATCTAAAAGATACGAAGGTATTTGACCAAATAATAAATGATGATGGTTCTAAGACTTCTGTATTAAACAAAAAAGAAACTATGCTTGCAAGTCAAAAGCAAGAACTAATTAAAGAAGAATTTAAGAATTGGATATTTGAAGATCCTGATAGAAGATATAGGTTAGAAAAGATTTATAATGAAAAATTTAACTCAATTAGAAATAGAGAATTTGATGGTTCTAACTTAACTTTTGATGGAATGAATACTGAAATCAGACTTCGAGAACATCAAAAAAATGCCATAGCAAGGACTTTATATGGTGGAAATACACTACTTGCCCATGTAGTTGGAGCAGGAAAAACTTTTGAAATGGTAGCTTCTGCTATGGAATCTAAAAAGTTGGGACTTGCAAGTAAATCATTATTTGTAGTTCCTAACCATCTAACTACTCAAATTGGTAGAGAGTTTATGCAATTATATCCGTCAGCAAACATTATGGTGGCCGATAAAAAAGACTTTCAACCCAAAAATAGGAAAAGATTTATTGGTAGGATTGCAACGGGAGAATATGATGCAGTTATCATAGGACACTCTCAATTTGAAAAAATACCAATGTCTAAGGAATACCAGATAAGGCATATACAAGACCAAATAGATGATATAGTTTCCTTTATTGATGAGAACAAAAGAAATAGAGGGGAAAATTTCACAGTAAAACAACTAGAAAAGACAAAGAAGAAACTATTGGTAAGACTTGAAAAGCTAAATGATGACTTTAAAAAAGATGATGTAATAACCTTTGAAGAACTAGGAGTAGATAAGTTATTTATAGACGAAGCTCATAATTACAAAAACTTATTCTTGCATACCAAGATGAGAAATGTTGCGGGTATCGGTCAAAGTGAAGCCTTTAAGTCTTCGGATATGTATATGAAATGTAGGTATATGGATGAAATGACAGATGGAAAGGGAGTTGTATTTGCTACTGGTACACCAATATCAAATTCAATGACAGAGCTTTATACCATGCAAAGATACCTTCAATATGACGATTTAAAGGCAAGAGGATTAGAACATTTTGACGCTTGGGCTTCTACTTTTGGAGAAACAGAAAACACATTTGAATTATCTCCAGAAGGCACTGGATATAGGCAAAAGACAAGATTTTCAAAGTTTTATAACTTGCCAGAATTGATGTCTATGTTTAAAGAAGTAGCAGATATAAAGACTTCAGATAGGTTAAATTTGCCAGTTCCAGAAGCAAACTTCGAAGTTATTAAAACAAAACCTACTGAGGAACAAAAAGAAATATTAGAAGCTATTTCAGAAAGAGCGGATGCAGTTAGAAATAATCAAGTCGAGCCAACAAAAGACAATATGTTAAAGATTACAAATGATGGTAAAAAACTTGCCCTTGACCAAAGATTAATAAATCCACTACTTCCAGATGATCCTAATTCAAAGGTAAATGTATGTGTAAAAAATATCTTTTCGATCTGGGATAAGACAAAAGAAAATTCATCGACCCAACTAGTGTTTTCAGATATGTCCACACCAAAAGGAGATGGTGAATTTAATATCTATGATGATATTAGAAATAAGCTAGTGAATATGGGAATACCTAAAGAAGAAATAGCCTTTATCCACGAAGCAGATACAGACAAACAAAAAGACGAATTATTCTCCAAGGTAAGAAGAGGAGAAGTAAGAGTGTTATTAGGCTCTACTCAAAAAATGGGAGCAGGTACAAATGTACAGAACAAATTAATAGCCTTACATGATTTAGACGTCCCATGGAGACCGTCTGACCTAGAGCAAAGAAGTGGTAGAATTGTTCGTCAAGGCAATGAAAATGATAGGGTAAATATTTTTAGATATGTTACAGAGAATACCTTTGATTCTTATTTGTGGGTGCGACATGAAGTCGCTTAATTTAACTGTTTGGCATAATGACCAAACCAACTATTCCGTTAGTTGAGCCAAGTATCGACTGCACTTAGGTGTGGTAAGCCGATATTAAAGTAGCCCTACTTGAGGTTGAACCGTGAGGGAATACCGAAACTGCCAGCAACAAGGCGGTTAGGGAGCGAGGCTTGATGATATGGCTAACATATGTGAACTACTGATAAATGTCGTTAAGGTGAACAGGCTAAAGTTGCTGACAAGCCTGAACCAAAATGGTGCGTAGTCGGATAATCCTTTCCACAGTGGGATTACACGGACAAAATGACTACCGGCAGAGAGGTAGAGCCTAAGTTATCAATGTTAATTAAGTGGAACATGGTAAGCCTGTACCGTTGCCAAAAGGCAAGGCAAATCGTAAGAAATGCTGATAATGGTGCAGGTAAAGGATAATGGAAAAAGCGAATGCCATCTTGTAATGAGATGGATAGGGGTTCAAAATTTGCCCTAACTCGAAAGAGTGCAGACTTCCATTTGGTTTTTAATCACAAGAGAACTTGTAGAATTTTTGAAAGGAGAAAGCAAATGAACAGTAAAATGTGTGCTACTACTAACAGAGCTAAAGACTGGGAAAGTATAGATTTTTCAGTAGCAGAAAGCTATGTTAAAAAACTACAAATGCGTATTGTGAAAGCGTGGAAAATGAGTAAATACGGAAAGGTAAAATCTTTACAGCATTTACTCACAACTTCATTTTATGCAAAAGCCTTGGCTATTAAGAGGGTAACTGAAAACCAAGGCAAGAAAACAAGTGGTGTTGATGGCGAACTATGGCTAACACCACAGGCAAAGTATAATGCAATAGGAAAGTTAAACTTAAGAGGATATAAACCTAAACCTCTTAAAAGAGTGTATATACCAAAGAAAAATGGTAAGAAAAGACCTCTTAGCATTCCTACAATGACAGACAGAGCAATGCAAACACTATATAAATTTGCACTTGAACCTATTGCAGAAACAACAGCTGATTTTAACTCTTATGGATTTAGAGCGAAAAGGTGTACGCAGGACGCTATTGAGCAATGCTTTACATCTCTAAATAAAAAGAAATCTGCAAAATGGGTGCTTGAAGGAGATATAAAAGGTTGCTTTGATAATATTAGCCACGAATGGATAATGAATAATATTCCAATGAACAAGCCGTTATTGAAACTTTGGCTTGAATGCGGATATATAGAAAAACAAAAACTATTTCCTACAGAAACTGGAAGCCCACAAGGTTCACCAATATCACCTGTAATATCTAATATGGTATTGGATGGGTTAGAAAAAGCAATCAAAGAAAAATATCATAAAAGAACAATAAATAAGAAAGCATATTTCCCAAAAGTTAATTTTGTCAGATATGCAGATGATTTTATCGTTACAGGAGAAAGTGCGGAATTGCTTGAAAATGGTGTAAAGCCAATCATTGTAAAATTCTTGGCTGAAAGAGGTTTAGAATTATCAGAGGAAAAGACACTCATAACACACATAAATGACGGTTTTGATTTTCTTGGAGTTAATATTAGGATGTATAAAGATAAGTTGCTTACAAAACCATCTGATAAGAACTTCAAGGCTATTGTCGATAAAATCAGACGAATCATAAAAGATAATCCGTCAATGAAACAAGAAATTTTGATTAGAAAATTAAATCCAATCATTATAGGTTGGGTAAACTATCAGAAATATAATGTTTCATCTAAAGCTTTTGAAAAACTTGACTATGAAATATATAAATGTTTATGGGATTGGTGTATTCGTCGACACCCAAAGAAAGGAAGAAAATGGATAGCTAAGAAATACTTCCATACCATTGGAAATAGAACTTGGACTTTCAGTGTAGCAACTGGCGACAGAATGGAAAATGGCGAGAAATACTATCTTCGTCTTAAATATGCTACAGACACTGATATTAAAAGATTTACCAAGATACAAGCTGAAGCAAATCCATTTGATGAAAATTGGCAAATATACTTTGAAGAAAGAGAAGAGTTAAAAATACGAAACGAACTTAAAGGACGTACAGTTATAAATAGACTGTATAAAACGCAAAATGGAATATGCCCTGTTTGTGGAGAGAAAATAACTATTGATACAGACTTTAGAGTACATCAAACAATTCAAAATAATATTACCCTTAAAACTTTAGTACACCCTTGGTGTCATAGAAAATTGCATATAAATGATGAAGAAAACACTCTGGCTCTTTAATTAGGGCTTATAAAAACTTGAGCCGTGTGAGGGGAAACTCTCATGCACGGTTCTTAGAGGGGAAAGGGATAGTAATATCCCCGACCTACTCGACCAGACAATAGAGAATAAGCAGAAATTCATTTCTCAAATTATGACTTCAAAAACTCCAGTAAGAGTTGCAGAAGATGTTGATGAAGCAAGTTTATCTTATTCAGAAATTAAAGCTTTAGCTACGGGCAATCCTCTAATTAAAGAAAAAATGGATTTAGATAACGAAGTTACAAAACTAAAAATGCTAGAAGCTAACTACAAGTCTAATAAATATAAGCTCGAAGATAAGGTAAATAAAATTTATCCTCAAAGTATTTTAAAAACTGAAATGGAAATAAAAGCAGTTAAAGAAGATATTGCAAGTATTGAGAAATTAGGAGAAGGAGATAACAAATTCACTTCAATCAGTCTTGGGACAAATAAAATTGTAGATAAGAAAGAGGCTGGAGAGAAGCTATTAGAAGAAATAAAAAAGGTAAAGATAAATGATAGCAAGGTCATTGGTAAATATAGAAATTTAGACTTACAAGTTTCATATAACTTTATGACTAATAATCACACTTTTAAACTCCTAGGAAAAGCAGAATACTTCGGAGAGTTTTCAAACTCTACTGATGGCAATATAACAAGGCTTGATAATGCCATTGAAAAAATGCCTTCAAGACTTGAAAGATTAAATCAAAACCTTGAAAACTATAAAGAATCTTTAGAAAATGCCAAAGTAGAATTGACTAAACCATTTGAAAAAGCAGATGAGTTAAGGGATAAGACACTAAGACTAGCTGAAATTAATAAACTTTTAGATATGGGAGAAGTGGAAGAATTAGAAAACCAATCACCACTATTAGAAGATTTAAAGAGGGCAATAGTTGATTATTCCAACTATGAGTTTTCAGAATCTAATAGCTATGAAGACTTTGACAAACTATACCCTGATTTAAGTCATATAGGACTTGCCTATACAGAAACACCTGATGGAAAGCACTCGATTCAATATGAGGTAAATTTGGAAGAAAAAACATGGAGTCAGTATGTAGATGATGTAGCTATTAGAACAGAATCTTTTGTAGAGGAAGATATATCTAACTCACAAGCTATTAAAGATATGACTGAAGCTATAAAGATGTCAAGTTTTGATGATCTGGTATCAGTAGATGAGGAAGATTTAAAACAAGCTCTAGGATTAGAAATAGATGATGACGGAAACTTCTATGACCCACTAGCAAAAGATCTTGACAATGACGGAATACCAGATAGATATGACAATGATTTTAAAGATAGTGATTACTTTGAATCAACTTATGATGTAGAGGATAATCTTCACGCAAGGGAAGAGAAGCCATCAATATTAGGACAAATATCAAAATTCAAATCAGAAGAAGAAAAAGATAAAAATCAAGAAAAAAATGAAAAAGGACAAGAAAGATAGAGGAGGGCGAAAGGCTCTCCTTATTTAGTACAAGGAGGAAATTATGGAATACAAAGATATTAGAGAAAATTTAGAAGAAATTTCAAAGGAAAACTATAAGGACTTTATAAAAGCGTTAATAGGAATTGAAAAAGGAATAGAAGATGAAAATGCCCTAGATGAGATTTACGATAATTATATGGACAATGATACTATTTCACTACTAAGTGAAGACTTTGACTATATGATTGATGATATGAAAGAACAGGGTAAGGTTGTTGAAAATGTCAGTGATATTGAAGAAAAAGATGATCTTATAAATCTTGTCGGTAATATAGCTGGCAAAGTAGAAAATCTTGAAAGAGAAAATGCAAATGGAGAAAAGTTTAAAGTAAGCAACTTTTCAATTGTTTCAAAAGATGACGATGGAAATAAAGTTTATACCAATTGTTCAGCTTATGGAGATAAGACAAAAGATATAAAGAACCTAAAACAAGGAGATTTTGTTAAAATATTTGGTCAAGTAAAAACAAGCATTGACAACAACGGGAAGGAGCATAAAAATGTTCGTATTTTATCTTCTAAGCTCTTAAAAGCAAAAGAACAAGTAAAGAGTCAAGACAAGGATAAAAAGTCCATATTAGGGCAAATAAAAAGCTTTAAGACAGATGACAAAGCTAAGTCAAATAAGAAAGACCATAGCAAAGGTGCAGAGAGATAAATATCGGCAGTCTTCGGACTGCCTTTATTTTTTTGTCATATGTAAATAGATTGTATAATGGTGTTATATGTGGAGATTGTAGTATTGATGTATAGATAATAAGATGACAGATTATAAAAGTAGGATTGCACTCAGTAAAATTGAAACAGTCTTAACTGAGAAAAATATTGGATATGACGGAGACTTATAAATCGCTCTTATTCCAGAACTTTTAGAACTAATGTTTTGACGGAAAAATCGGATTCTACAAAGTTCTAAATGAGTCTTAAAATTCTGCCTCAAATAATTGAATTATGGGGACTAAACATAAAGTCAGAAGAATTCCCTAAAAAAGCAAGACTAACAGAAAGACCAACTACTACACCATTGCTTCTATTAAGGACAGTGGAGCTTGGTCTTTCTATATCTGACTGATCCCTACTAACAATTGGACTTGTAAATGATATGTTCACAGAAAAGAATAACGATGAATATAAATACAAAGAAGTAGCTACGCAAGAAGACTTTGATAAGTTTTAAGTTATTACGAATGATATTGACAAATTATAATTATTGTTTTACAATAATAATCAAAGATAATTATCGTTTTACAATAATTCGATGGGGGGGATTATAATGAGGAAAAGATTTTTAATAATGGCTATTTTTCTTGTTTTTTCTATAGTTTTAACTTCTTGTAGTACAAATACTACAACAGAACAAACAAGTAGTAAAAAAGAAGAAAAGATTGAAATATTTGATTCTAACAATAAAAAAATTGTTGAAACAGAAGAACAAGAAGTTCTAGACTACTTTAGTAATTTGACAGGAATGGGTGCAGAAAATATTAATGATAAAAATTTCGACGATTATTTTAAAGAAATACCAGATGATGCAATAGAGTCTTACCACTTCTTATTAACTAGCAAGAGAGAGGATAAAAAAGCTACAAAGATAGATTTTTATATTTATGAAAATTATCCATATATTACAATGGAGGGAATGCCCTTGATGCCATCTTCATTAACCTGGGAACTTTCTAAAGAAGATTTAAATTATTTGAAGGATAGAGTACAAGAATGGAAAGGTGTAGATGACAATAGATAAACGAAAGTGTTGAGGAGAAGTTATGAAGAGTTTTATTTTTAAAATAGCGATTATATTATCTAAGGTTTTAAGATATATTTCATATTTAGGAGCAGGTTTTACCTTGCTTGGAAGTGTATTAACTCTGATTTTTAAAGATGATGTAATACAAGTAGTTGAATCTCATCAATTTAATCTGCAAGAAGTTTCACTTCCTTTTATTATTTATTCATGCTTGAGTGCTCTTATGATATTCATTGTTGCTGGTTTCTCATTGGATAAATTTGAGAAGATTTTAGTGAATTTAGAGAAGAAAGACTATTTTTCAGACTTAAATTCAAAATATTCGAGAGATATATTAATAGCGCTTATAATTCTGACGATTTGTCAAATTATTTCTATGCTAGTTTTCAATTATCTTAAAGTGGACAATATTAGCAGTGTTTTTAATTTAACTATTAAGGATTATTTAACGAATATAATTTTGATAGTTATAGCATTTTCATCAATGATGATATTTAATTCGGGAAAATCCTTAAAAGAAGATTCGGAAAGTATAATTTGAAAATGAAGGATCAAATAATTATAAATCTAGATCAAGCGTTGAAAAAGAAAAATATGACATCGAAAGAGCTTGCAGCAAGGATAGGGATAACCGAAGCAAATTTATCAATATTAAAAACAGGAAAAGCCAAAGGCATAAGGTTTAACACTTTAGCGAGCATCTGTAAGGAGCTTGATTGTCAACCAGGTGATTTACTTGAGTATGATAATGAAGAATATCAACAGTAAAATTTATTTATTAAATATAATGACAGTGTATTGACTACGCACAAATTTGGTCATATAATAAGGTCAAAGGAGATGAGGAAATGGCTACAACAAATTTGAATATACGAACAGATAAAGAAATAAAAGAAGCTGCCGAAAAGATCTACTCCAGTTTAGGCTTAAATATGACTACTGCAATTAACATGTTTTTAAGGGCGAGTATTAGAGAAAGTGGTATTCCATTTGATTTAAAACTTAATGTTCCAAGTGATGAAACTATAAAAGCGATTGAAGAAGGAAGAATGATAGCTAAAGATACGAATGTGAAATCCTATGACAATATGGATGACTTGAGGAAAGCCCTTGAAGTATAAGATAAGTTTACAAGTAAATTTAAAAAAGACCTAAAGCAAGCTAAAAAGCATAGGAAAGGATAATAAGGAATAAAAGTATACTCTGCAAAGTTATTAAAAGCTAAAGAGCATACTAAAGCAAAAGCATCAACACTAGGGAAATTAAAGGAATTTAAGACTAAAGGGGATATGAAAGTGGATGAAAAGAAGAAAAAGGATAATAGCATAGAAAGGTAAAAGATTATAGGGGGCAGGTTTTAGTCTGCTTACTGTATTGTATGATGGGGCAAGTTCCAATACTGGGGTGAAAGTCCCTAAACAGCGTATTTGTCGACGAATTCCATAGCAATCCTGAAATTTCACATGGAGATATGTGGAAGAGAGGAACGACCTGACTTGATGAACATGAATATGATATTAAGGTTGGTTAGATATGTAGATTACAGTATACTAACAGTAGCAAACAGTGTAGTGGTAAACAGAGTAATGGTTTTAGTAACCAAATGTATAGAAAAGAAGTTAGGATTAAAATAAATGCAACAAAATTCAAATTTATTAAACCAACCAAGCTAAAATGTTTTGGATTTGAAGTCTGAAAAAGAAAAGACGATTAGAAGGCTAGAACAGACGAAAACTTTTTAAAAGATATAGTATATGTGATGACAGCAAAGACAATCTATTATCAATATAGTAGATATAGATATTGAAATGAGATAAAGAATAATGGTATACTTATTTATAAATAGACATTTATAAACAACGAAAGAAATGTATATTAAATCAAAAATTATAGATTTAAGAAATTTAGAAAGATAGATTTAATTCATTAAAAGGATGTTGTATTGTTCTTCTTGATTCTTTTACTTAAAAAATTTCTTTATTTTTTTAAAGTTGTTTTGACAAAAGTGATAGATTTAAAATGGAGGAAATTTAGTTATGAATTACTCAGTATTAGTAGTAGAAGATGATGAAAGTATTTTAGATTTAATAGAGATATATCTAGAAAATGAAAATTATATTATAAAGAGAGCTACATCTTCAGAACAGGCACTCAAATATATTAAAGAAAAGGAATTTGATTTAGCTATTTTAGACATTATGTTACCAGGTGAAAATGGATATTATATATGCGCCAAGATTAGAGAATCTTATAATTACCCAATTATTATGCTTACGGCAAAGGACGATGAATCAAGTAAAATCAAGGGTTTAACTTTTGGAGCGGATGATTATGTAACTAAACCATTTTTACCTGGAGAGTTAGTTGCTAGAGTAAAGGCTCAATTAAGAAGATACAATAATTATAATTTAAAAACTAAAGAAGGTACAGGAAATATTTTAACTTATCAAAATGTGGATTTAAATATCAAATCAAGAGAAGTTTTAGTTGATGGACAGGAAATTGATTTAACTCCTATTGAATTTATTATTTTAAAATCATTACTAGAGAAAAAATCTGAAGTACTAGGATCCGAAGATTTATTCTATAAAATATATCCGGATGAATATTATATAAAAAACAATACGGTTTCAGTTCATATTAGGCATATTAGAGAAAAATTAGGAGAAAAAAATAATATAATAACAACTGTTTGGGGGGTAGGTTATAAGATTGGATAAAGATAAATACTTTGAAAGTATTCTGAAAAAGCTGATAAAAGAAATTGCTATATTTTTACTTATAGTTTTAAGTTGTATGCTTGCAATAGATAGCAATATTTTTAGATTTAATAATGAAATACATGAATTTTTTGTTAATAGATTGGATCTGATTTTTTTTGTTATTTTATTATTGGGGATATTAATTATTATAATAAAAGAATTTTCAAAATTAGAGAAAGATTATATTGACTTATGCAAAAAAATAGACGATTTGGATGAGAATATTGTTAGTTTCCCGACTCATTATAAAACTTTAGAAGATTCCATAAATAGATTAAAATTTAAACAAAAAGAGATAGAATATAAGCTTAAAAAAAGAGAAAATGAAGATAATGATTTAATCACCTACTTAGCACATGACTTAAGAACTCCTTTGACATCTATCATTGGATATTTATCAATGCTCGATGAAATGAAAGACTTGCCTAATAAGCAAAGAGAGAAATATATTAGACAATTATTAGAAACAGCATTAGGATTAGAAGATCTTATAAACCAATTTTTTGAAATTGCTAGATTAAATAATGGTGAATTTAGTATTCATAAAGAAAAAATTGATTTAGAATATTTTTTAATACAATTAAAAGATGAGCTTTATCCTATGATGGAAGAGAATAATCATAAGATAAATATCTCAAGTGAAGGCTCAATAGTTGTAAATGTCGATCCAAATAAAATGAAAAGAGCCTTAGAGAATATTTTAAAAAATGCAATCTTATATTCTTATGCAAATACAGAGATAAAAGTTAAAATATATCAAACGTATAAGTGTGTAATATTAAAAATTATTAACAAGGCCGATACACTAGAAGAAGCGCAGATAAGAAATATGTTTAACAAATTTACTAGATTAAATCTAGCAAGAAATTCAAAAAAAGTGGGATCTGGCTTAGGTTTACCTATAGCAAAAGAAATTATTGAATTACATGAGGGTAAGATAGAGGTAGAAAGTTCTAATAATGAAGTTATTGTCATTGTAAGATTAAAAAATAAATGAGGATTACACCTTAATTATGTATAAAACTACATAATTAAGGTGTTTTTTTATTTTTTAAAAATTAATGAAATCTTAAGAATTAATCAATAGAATATTAAAACACTTTTTTATTGTATCAATTAAAATAAAATCATAGAGGAGTAAAATTTTTATCACTAACATGAAGATGTATTTTTTACTTTTTAATAAGGAAGCATAAAAGATAAGGGAGGTAGTTTAGTGGAATTAGAGATTAAAAACGTAAGTAAGAAATTTAAAGATAAATTAGCGGTTGATAATGCATCAGCTACGTTATGTCCAGGTGTTTGGGGACTCTTAGGTGCAAATGGTGCTGGGAAAACAACTTTAATAAAAATGATCACTGGAATTAGTACACCGAGTCAAGGCGAAATTTTATATAATGGGGAAAGAATCAACAAATTAGGAGAAGAATATAGGAATTTGTTAGGGTTTTTACCTCAAGAATTTATTTGTGCTCCAGAGTTTACTGTAAATTCATTTTTACAATATGTAGCTGCTTTAAAAGGTATAGACAAGAGCAAAACAGAAGAAATGATTGATAAACTCCTAGAAGTATTAAACTTATCTGATGTCAAGTACAAAAAAGTAGTAAAGCTTTCAGGAGGAATGAGAAGGAGAGTAGGAATATGTCAAGCTATTTTAAATGATCCTAAAATATTAATTTTAGATGAACCAACAGCAGGACTTGATCCTGGTGAGAGAATAAAATTAAGAAATTTTATCACGGAAATATCAAAAAATAAAATAGTTTTGCTTTCGACTCATATAGTCTCTGATATTGAATATATATCAACATCAAATTTAATTATGAAAGATGGTAAATTTGTATATTCTGGAACAACTGATGAACTGATATCTAAAATTAAGAATAAGGTATACGAAGCATCTATATCAAATAGAGAATATGCAGAAAAAGAAACACAATTGAATGTTGTTAATGTAAAACAACAAGATGATGGAAACGTACTCATTAGATACATATCAGATAAAGATGATGTTTTAAATAATTCTAAATTAACAAAAGCTCATCTAGAAGACTTCTATTTATGGGTCTTTCCAGAAGATAGAAGTTTTAAGGTGAATTAAAATGAAAATTTACTTAAATGAGATAAAGAGGATTTTATCAATAAGATCAAATCAAATTATAATATTGTTATCGCTATTTTTAGCTATATTATTTTCTATAGTTCCTATTAATTTTACTAGAATTTCCTATAAGGAAGGAGATGAAGTGAAAAATCTAAAAGGAAAACAGGCAATAGAATATATTAAAAAAGCTAAAGAGCCATATTCAGGTAATATGACAGAAGATTTAATATATAATAGCACAAAAAAATATAGAGAAGTATTAAAACAAAACAATGTTACTGATAGGTCAGAATTAAAACCTGAAATTAATACAAAAGAACTTATGCCTATGGAACATATAAGCAAGAAAGTAAATGAAGTATTTACAGATATTCAAAGTAATAACCTTTCTCCAGTTTTAAGCATGGATATCAATGATAATAAAAACTTTTATAACAAAGTATTTGATTATCTAAATATGGTAATTAAAAGTGAATATCCTAATAAAGCTCAGAATCAAATTATGAAAAAATCTGAAAAAGCATTGGACAAAATAAAAACTCCTTATGAATATTATGGATATTATAATACAAACGCAAATGATTATAGGGGATTCTACAATACGATAATAATAATTTTAATGGTTGTAGTAGCAGCTCCAATATTCTCGTCAGATAGTGAGAATGATTTAGATTATATATTTAAAACAACTAAATATGGCAGAAGAAAGTTTGCCATCTATAAAATCCTAGCAATACTTACGATTTCGGTATTAACTTTGCTCTTAGGAAACTTCATACAAGGCTCTATATTAGACTATGCTTTTGGAACAGAGTATAAAAAGACTTCTGTTCAGATGATGTTTAGTGCTTTAAGTTTGCATAATTGGAACTTTGGACAGTTTAATAAATATATGCTTATTTGTAATAGTATCATATTGATTTCAACCATTCTTGCTACACTAATTATTTCTGTACTAAGTAAAAGGAAAGCAGAGTCAATAACGAAGTCAATAATATTATCAATGTTTCCAACGATTATTTCTCCTATAGCTATGATTAGTGCTATAAACTATGTTTTCCCATCTTCAGGAATAGGACTACTCAATTCATTACAAAACCAAATAGCTGATTTTAATTTTGTAAATGTTTTTGGAAATTGGATGAGTTCATCAAGTCTTATAATGATATCAGCTGTAATATATATTATTATTTTACCAAGTTTAGTAGTAATGATGTATTCAAAAATTGGAGGTAATTATGGACTTAATAACCCTAGAAAAAGAAAAGTTAGAAAATAAGTACAAAGAGTTATGTAAGGAAGAATATCCAGGGAGATTAGGCAAAACATTTAAAACAAAATATAATTTTTACTATTATGATAGTGGTACTGGTAAAGTAGCACAAATAAATAAAAATGTGTATAAAGTCTTAACTAAATTTTTAGAGAGCGAAAATTTCTTGGATTTTATAAAACTTGATATGTCTGAACAAGAATTTTGTGAGGCTATAAGTGAAATAAAAGATGCGATTAATAAAGAAAGTATACTCTCAGCAACTAAATTTAATTGTTTGACTGGAAAAACTTATGAACAAATTGATGAGATAATAGATAATAAGATACAAAATGTTACCTTAGAGGTTACAGAGAAATGTAATTTAAGATGTAAATATTGCATCTATAATGAATCTCATCCTGAATACAGAGCTTTTGGTCATAAGAATATGGACTGGGAAGTAGCAAAAAAAGCTGTTGATTTTTTAAAAGCTCATTCACAAAATTCTGATGAACGTCATATTGGATTTTATGGTGGAGAACCATTAATAAACTATGATCTTATAAAGAAAACAACAGATTATGCGAATAAGTTATTTGATAAAATGACTTATTCTATGACAACAAATGCTACTTTAATGAATGAAGAAATTGCTGATTATATTATGAAGAATAAATTCAATATTATAGTAAGTTTAGATGGATATAAAGAGCTTCATAACAAAAATAGATTGTTTGTTTCTGGGGAAGGAAGCTTTGAAAATACTATTAGGGGATTAAAAATTCTATTAAAATCAGCGGAAAAATATAATAATAAAGAAAGTATTATCTTAAATATGGTAATCGAAGGACCTGATTATGAAGATCAGTATGATAAAATACAATTTTATTTAAATGAATGCGATTGGTTGCCTAAAAATATAAATATATTAACATCTTCTATAGATTATGGACCACATGAAAGTATATATACAAGACCACAATCTTATGAAGAAAGAATGGTTCTAAAAGATTATTACGATCCAATCTTATCGTGGGATAAAAAAAATAAAATAAGGAACAAGGATAATACAAATGTCCTATTTACAGATGCTGATGTAGACAAAGCTATGATGATTATACACAAAAGATTATTATCTGAAAAACCTGTTAAAAAATATGGGATGAATGGTTGTTGTGTCCCTGGAGAAAGACGAATATATGTAACAGTTGACGGAAACTTCAAAATTTGTGAAAAGGTAGGGGATATTCCAGAGATAGGAAATGTAGACAAAGGATTTGATAAAAAAAGAATTAAAGAATTATATTTTGATGATTTTATTAAAGAAGCTAACAAATATTGCAAAGACTGCTGGGCAATTAATTTATGCACTCTATGCTATGTAAATTGTTATGATAAAAATGGGATGCACTTTGATTATAGACACAATTCTTGTAGAAGTGAAAGAAATTATTTGTTAGGTAGCTTGATAAAATATCATGAGATATTGGAAGAAAATCCAGATGTACTTGAGGAATTTAACGAAATTGAGTTTCAATAAAAATGATATGAATTAGATAAGTATATATGTACATATATATTTAAATAAGTGAGAAGGAGGTGAGATTATGAAATTTATAAATCCTTTAGGAAGACATCCAGGTAGTGGAGCTCAACCACAAGCATGCATGTGTTCAACAGGCTTTGCTGGTTATCGCGGAAACAATGATAGTTGTATTCATTGTGGCTGCGGTTGTGATAGTAAAGGACAATATAGGACTGGTAACAGATTTCGTTCTGTGACAACTCCTAGAGCATCATATTAAATTATGAATCATAGAGGCTCACACTATATAGAAATTTTAGTCTATATTTTGTGGGCTTCTATATTAATTATAAATAATAAGACTAGTTTGCTTTGTCATAGCTGTAGGGGAGGTATAGATTATGAACATATATTTACAGGAACTAAAAAGATTTTTATCTAAAAAATCAGTAAGAGTTTTTTTGGTCGTGGGTTTATTTTTTACTTTTTTGATATCATTTATTACTTATAGAAGTGTACAATATGATGATATAAGTTCTGGTGATACAATTACCTATTTTGGAAAAGAGGCTATAGATCATTTTAATGAGGATGATAAAGCCTCTGAAGGTTATTTGACAGAAGAAAAAATGACAAAAATAGTAAAATTTTATAATAAAACATTAGATAATGAAAATGTAGACAGTAGAGAAAACTTATCAGAGGATGCTAAAAAAAATATATCGAAATTTGATCCTATATTAAGAGTAATAACATACCCATATACAATTACAACATCTGGAAGTTTACTTGATGTAAACGAACTTGATACAGAAAAAGATTTAAATTTTTATCAAAGTTGTTATGATGCATTGGAAAGGGACATAAAACAGAAATATGACAATGACAAGATAACAGAATTTGCTCTAGAAAAATATAAAGAGGTAAATAAACCATTTTATTATGGAGGATATTTTAGTGAAGATATACTATTTTTCGTAAATATTTTTATAACGGTATTATCACTAATTTGTATATTGATTTCATCACAATGCATTGTTGAAGATAAAGAAAATTACCTAGATTCAATTTTTAGAACAACTAGAAATGGAAGAAATAAATATATTTGCAGCAAGATACTTGCCTTAGCAAGTATTATATCGTTATATTTGATTATAAATATATCAATTTATTATGGAACTATTAAATATCTTTATACTAATGGTTTAGATTCATCTTTTCAAATGTTACTATTTAATCAACTGTCAATATCTAATTTAACTATAGGTAAAGTTATATTAAGTGTATTTTTGTTAAGTATATTATTTACTATTGCAAGTTCAATGATGTCAATATTTGTCGCTATAAATTCAAAAGTTTCTATGATTTCATCAGCCATATCGAGTGCTTTATTTTTTATTCCATCATTATTGTATGGAAAAACTTTGTTTAAATCAATATTTTATTTTTTGCCGTCTATGGGATTAGGTACTGCAGAAAATAGCTTAATTGAACAGTATCAAAAATTTGAATTTGTTAAGTTGCCAGGTAAAATTTTATGGATTCCAAAGTTTCTAGTAATAATGGCTTTAATTAATATTGCTCTGTATTTATTGCTAAGTATAAAATCATATAACAAAATAGAGCAATAAATATTTTAATGGGAAGTAGAGGATAAATATATGGGTAAGGATAAAATAAATCATCTTGAATGTATAAAAATAGCATTCAAGATGATTTATGAAACAGATAAAAAGTCTTTTGCGATCATTATTATATTGTCAATTGCAAGTGGTATTTTTCCTTTTTTAGTACTTAGATTAGGACAGACAATAGTTAATATAATTCAAGTTCATTCTATTAAATTTGATATCATTATAAGGCTTATATATATATATTTATCTTTACAATTTATATCTATAATAGTAGATAATATTAAAAATTACTATTTACAAAGATTGAGTAATGAAGTTATTTATTCTTCCATGAGCAAAGTAATGGGAAAATGTGCTGATTTACCTTTAAAAAAGCTTGAAGATAATAAAACTTATGATATTTTGAATAGAATAGAGCAGGATGCTACATTAAAGCCATATGAAATATTAATGGCGGTTATAGGTTTATTTTCTAGTTTGACACAGACTATTATAGCCATATATGTATTAATTAAATGGAATTATTATCTGGTTCTTCTTTTGTTTGTAGTTACCATTGTATCAGTATTTGGAGAAATAAGAATAGGTAAATTAGAGTTTAATATTAGAAATAGAAGGAGTAATTTAGAGAGGAAAAGTTGGTATTATTCTTTTTTATTAACCCATGATATTGCTTTTAAGGAGATCAAAACTTTTAGGTTGAAAAATTATTTTCTTAATAAGTATACAGAAATAACAGATACTATTATTAATCAAAATAATAGCATTGAAAAATTGAAAGCTATATTAATAATTGTTATAAATTTTATTCAAATTCTTATTAATATATATATATTTAAAGAACTTGCATTTAAAACGTATAATGGAGACTTTTTAATTGGAACAGCTATGATGTATATAAACACAATTGCTATATTTCAAGGTTCTCTTAATGAAACAGGAACTAGTGTATACAATATTATTAATTCAAATTTATATATAAATTTACTTAAAGAGTTTCTTGAATTTAAAACTGACGATTTAAAAGAAGAGACAAAAACTATACTAAGATCAATAAAAGACATTAATGTAATATCGTTATCTAATATAAACTTTTCTTATGATGATAATAGTTTAGCTCTGCAAGACATTTCTTTAAAGATAAAAAAAGGAGAATCCATTGCAATAATTGGGGAAAATGGTTCAGGAAAAAGTACACTTCTAAAAATTTTAGCTGGATTGTATAGTCCAGATTCAGGTGTGTTTTTAATTAATGGGATGAAATTTGATGATATTGAAATAGAATCTTATAGAACACAGATTAGTTCATTATTTCAAGATTATTTGAAATATGAGGGGACAATAAAAGAGAATATTATATTAGGGCAAATTGATAGAAATGAAGACGACTTTTCGATTCTAACAGCATTAAATAGTGCTGATGCAAAATTTTTAAAAAATGATGGTAAATATAATATTAATAAAGTAGTAGGTAATTGGTTTGAAAATGGGCAGGAACTTTCAGGCGGACAATGGCAAAAAATTGCAATAGCACGAACTATGTATAGAAAATCAAGTCTATTGTTATTTGATGAGCCAAGCTCGTCATTAGACATAATTTCTGAAAAAATCATATTTGATAATATTTTAAATAATTTGAATGATAAGATTATTATATATATCACCCATAGGATAAGATGTGCGATGAATTCTGATAGAATTATTGTGATGGATAATGGAAAAATAGTAGGTGATGGGAGTCACGATGATTTAATTGAAAACTGTAATAGATATAAGTTAATGTATAATAAGGAATTTAAGTGACTTTAATAGATTGAAGGGGAATTAATTATGAAATTGAAAAATCAATATATTTCAGTTGGGATGAAAGTGCTAACTGTATACTATATAATTTGGTTAATCTTTATTGTAGTATTTAAAATGACATTTTCAATCAATAATTTATTGATTGAGCGACAAATAAATTTACTACCATTTTATTATGACAATACAGTTAATATTAAAGTTATTTTTGATGAGATGGTATCAAATATACTCATTTTTTTACCTTTGGGAATTATGATTAGATCAATTTTATTTCGTAAAAACAATTTAAAAAGTATTCTTTTTGTATTTTTCTTTAGTTTAGCTATAGAGTTTTTACAGTACGCATTGTCAATTGGAATATTTGATATAACTGATATAATTAATAATACATTAGGCGGTGTATTGGGCGTGGGAATATATAATTTAGCTTTAAAAAAATTTAAATCTAAGTTTAAAGTAGATAAATTTATTTTTTGGATAGCTTTTATTAGTGCTATTTTTATAAGTTTAGTATTAATTGTTTTTTTAAAATATAATGGTATTTAAAAAATTTAGTCAAGTCCATAATATTGTACTAGTTTAATTTACATAATATTATGGACTTGACTCTTAAATTCTTATACTTAACAATAAATATTATAATACCCTTTAATGCAATTACACAGAGTTATCGTTTACTCTTTTATAGCTTTTTATCTCTCCACTTCCTTCCCATAATAATTTTCATAGTTTTTCCTATACTGAACAAGGTCATAAAATTGTTCTTTATTCAAAGAATACTCTTGCATAAGGGTGTTCTTTTTTTCTTGCAATTTATCGAGCTTTGATAGTATTTCTTTTGTATTTGGTAGTTTTTTATAGCTTTCTAAGATTTCTTTAGCGGCTATTTTATAGACGGAAAGTTCACTATAATATTCTTCTGCAAATTGCTTATCCTCAGGATTTTTCTTGTGGTATTTGTAGATTTCACGATACTTATTTATAGTATTTATATTTTCCATATCTTGAGATAAACTCTTCATCTCAGTTTCAAATTTCTTTATTTTATCTAACAAGTCTTGTCTATCATCAGCAGATTTTTTGATTAGATCATCTAGTTGAGTGATTGAATTAATTCCTTGTTCTCTAAGTTTAATTATTGAATCAGCCATTTGTTTTTATACTGTATATTTTTATAAGTTTACTAACCTTTGATGCTTTAGCTGTAATACTAATAATAAAAAATAATAAGCTAAGAAAGATACTAGCAAATAAGTAGAGAGATAAATATTTATAGTCTTTGCAATGTCAATATTTTTGTATATTTGCAGTATTTACTCATGTAATTAAATTAAGAATGAAATAAAATATGGTTGTAAGGAGGTGAGAATATGAAACCTGAAATCGTAGCAATGGGTAATGGTTGCAAACTATGTGCGGGATGTACAGGATGTATGTTCTGTGGTCCTAGTCCAGCAGCTGGTGTAGGTGTAGCTGGTTTTGTAGGATTCTTCTAAGAAGAAGGGGGAAATTCTTGGATAACAAGAATGAGAGTAAAAAGTTATGTTTACTAGTCTCATATATAAATATGACAAATAAAAAACCCTATAATTAATTTTTTATAGTTTTTTAGTCGATTTGTTTTGAGACTAGTAATAACTTTTGATAAGTTTAC
The DNA here is from genome assembly GCF_000024105.1 of Anaerococcus prevotii DSM 20548. Lineage (GTDB taxonomy): Bacteria > Bacillota > Clostridia > Tissierellales > Peptoniphilaceae > Anaerococcus > Anaerococcus prevotii. The sequence goes on from NC_013164.1 coordinate 107,076, forward strand.
AGCTAAAAAAGTTTTGTCTGTAGGCTGTAGTATTAAGTCGGGGGATATGAAAAGGTGTATTTAAAGGCTAAAAATATAAAAGCAATTGAAAAACAAAAAAATGCCAATATTTTGGTTGTTGAAAATAGATATGAGAAAATGGGTGAATCTCTTTATAGAATAAATAATGATGCAACAAACATAATACTTTGGTTAGATGGAAATCATACATTTGATGAAATTGCTAAAAAGATGTGTGATAATAATACGAGCTTAATTGAAGAAGCTAAAATTAATTTAAATGAATTTTTAAATTCTTTAATTCTCAATTATGGCATTGTTATTGATAGATTAGAAAATCCGAGATATGATGAAATAAGGGTTTTAGGAAATGGTAAAACACAGTACCCATCAGCAATATCTATTGAAATAACACATACTTGTAATGTAAAGTGCTTACATTGTTATGGTGAATATTCATGCTATAATAAATTTAAAGACAATACTGAATCGATATTTAAAGTACTAGAAGATGCAAGAAGATCTGGTACTAGAGTAGTAGAATTTACGGGTGGAGAAGTTACCTGTCATCCAAGATTTCTTGATATTTTAGACAAGGCATATTCTTTAAATTATCATTTAGTAAGTATTTTATCAAATGGAACAAACTGGAATGAAGACTTGTTTAATGAAATATATAAAAATAGGGACAAGACGGTAGTACAAATAGATCTACATGGAGACAATGACGATTATATTAATTGGTTTATGGGTTCTAAGATAAAAAATATTTCGAATATCATAAAAAGTAATATAGTTAGAATTCACAAAATGGGAATATATATGAGGATTGTAACTATGATAACGCCAAAGAATATAAATCAATTAGAAAATATTGCTGATTGGATTCATGAAAATGGCATAGAGACTTATGGTTTATCTTCAATTATACCAATGGGAAGAGCTACTTTAGGAGATAATAATAATTTATTATTAAAAACTAAAGAAGATTCTGAAAAATTGAATGAAGTTATTTCAAAAATAAATAATAAGTATGGATATGGTTTTCTATATCAAGTAAAGGACGGAGATCCAAACGTTAAAAATTGTGGAGCATTTACAAGAAATCCATCTATTACTCCAGAGGGAGATATTAAATTTTGTGCTATGGATGATCAATCACTTATAAAAAGCTTTGGCAATGTATTTAATACTGATATCGGTAAGCTATATACAGAAAATTATAAAATATTAGATTTGATAAGAAATATAGAAGCACCTAGCTATGTAAATTCTGAGTGTGAAAATTGTGAGAAGAAATTTTTTTGTAGTGAATGCATTATAAGGGGACTCATTGGAGCAAAAGAAATAGGAGTAGAAAATTGTGCTTGGTTTAATAATAAGTTAAATGATGAGTTTAGGAGGCTTTTAATATGAATGTAATCGAAGTAAAAAACATGAGTAAAAATTTTAAAAACAAGAAGCTTTTTAATAATTTTTCTCTAGAAATTGAAGCTAATACAGTCCATGCCCTTGTTGGTCCTAATGGATCTGGCAAGACTTCTCTGCTTAGGATACTTACTGGTCTCTATGAAGAAGATGGTGGCGAAGTTAAGATTAAGGGAAGTCATGCAATGTTACTTGAAAATGACTATTTGTATGAAGATAAGTCAGGACTTGAAAATATAAAATTATACGGTTTGTATTTTGGATATGGTCTAGATAATTATCAAAAATATTCTGACTTGCTAGAAATTACAAATGATCTTGGTAGAAATGTTTCGACATATTCTAAGGGTATGAAGAGAAAATTATCTTTATTAATTATTATAATGATGAATAGAGAGATAATATTTTTAGATGAGGTAACTAGTGGAGTAGACCCAATCTCAAGGGTCGAGATAAGAAAGCTTATTAAGCTTCTAAAAGATGAGGGTAAAACAATAGTAATTACCAGCCATGATCTTTCTGAAATTGAAAAGATTGCTGATAAGGTTTCTATGATAAAATCAGGAGAGTTACTTTTTACAAAGAATATTGGAGAAATTAAGGGAGAGAGCTTAGAAGATTTATTTATAGAGGAAGGTACAAAATGAAAAATAAGATGAATATTAATAGAGCCTGTAGGTACTATTTAAGTAAAGACAAGGATTTTATTTTAAATTTATTATTATTTACTTTGATTTCTCTTGGCTTTATTTTTTTACTATATAAAGGGATGTTTGATTCTAGAGGGAATGATTATATTATATTAATGCTATATGTACTAATGCTTGGAATTTCATTAATTATGTCTAATTCTATGGTTGTAAATCTTACAGTCAAGGATAAACTAAATAAACGTATTGAATTTATTCTAGCATCAGGAATTAATATAAAAGATGTGATTAAAGCCTATGCAATAGAAATGTGGAGACTATCTTCTATAGTTCCATTTTTATTATTTTTCCTAACTTATGTCCTAGTAGACTTTAAAATCGAATTTAAGTGGATTGTAGGCATATTTGTTACAATGATAGGAATGACATATTTTGAAATCCTATTTTTTAACCTTATAAGCTTATCCCAAAAAAACTTCAAGTTTTTTAAAAATATAGTTTTCTTTGGAACAACAATTTTAATTTACATGATAGGCACTTTTTCAGAGAAGATTCTATCATTAATAGAAAGATATAATCTAAATCTTATTTATATCATATTAGGCATAAATATTGGCTTAGGATTAATCTTTGCAGTTTTTTCTATGAAAGATTTGTCTAAGATAAACAATGAATCTATAATTAATAAAGAAGGGTCATGGTCATGAAGTTAGTCATTAACGATTTAAAAAAGCTTTTAGATAAAAATGCCTTATTAATGTCTCTTATGGCACTAATCTGCTCCTTTATGGCTCTATTTTTTGCTGATGGAGGAAGCCAAGAGATAAATAAGGTCATCGATACAATTAAAATTGATGGAATTTTAATACTTTTTGTAATGTTTGGAGTAGAACTCGCTAAAAATACCTTGGTATTAGATAAGATTAGCAAAAAGCTTGAATTTTTACTTGCAAATGGACTTTCTATAAAAAAAATTCTAGCCAAATATTTGTTTAGTATTTATTTAGGGGCTTTGATAATAGTCCTTCCAAGCCTTGTATTAAACCTAGTTAAACTTGATCTAAGCTTAACCATTGGTATAAATTTAATTATATCAAGTTTTCTTTACACTCTAATAATAGTTTTTGTAATTCTTAATACTAGAAACATGAATAAAATAAATTCTCTCCAAATTCGGTTGATAGGACTATCTTTAGCTATTATGATAACATCTGCCATTGTATATAATTTTACAAACTCCTTTACATTTTATTTTCTTACTAAGTTTATTATCTTAGCTTCAATTATTATATTTTTGGGTATTAATATTAATAAAGAAAGGATTGTAATTAGTTACTATTAGATATGTATAAGAAATTAGAAAAAATTGTAATCAGCCATTTAATGATAATTTTATTTTGGGGTCTTCTTTTTAAAAACAATTTGTTAGTAAAAGAGGGCCCAATTTTAAATGCAGTTTCACTTATATTATTTTTCACCTTGTATGGACTTATATACACAGAAATTTCGAATAAAAAAATACCGGAATTTGTTTCCATTTTGGTAGTTTTTACATCATTATTACCATTAAGCCTAATTTTAGTAAATAATTTAAATTATAAGATCTCGCTTGTTGTTACAAGTTTTGCTTCCACAGCTCTATACATTAAGAAGTTTATAGTTTTAGAGTCTGTAAGATATATTAATATATTACCTATATCAAGAAGAACTACTCAAAGATTTACTCTTGGCTTTGTATTTTTTATTTTAGCAGTTATTTACTTATTTGATATAGGACAAGCAATGATAAATGTTTTTATACAGATAAGTTTTTTGATTATAGAATTTTTCTTTATCTTATTTTTAAAGGAAAAAGAACTAGCTTTTGAGAAAACCTTCAAACTTTATTACCTATCAGGCTATATGGCGAGCGAAAGAGATGAATTTGCAAGAATTATTCATGACGATATTTTGCAAGATATATATGCAAGTAAAAATTACTTATCTTCAAAAAATCCTGATATAGAATATTCTAAAAATATCCTAAGAGAACTTGAGGAAAAAGCACGAAATATAATGAAATTCTACCAATCTTCTTTATTTGAAAAAGCAAATTTGGAAACATCTCTATTAGCTATATTTGATAATGTTGCTTCACTATATCCAGATAAAAATATTGAAATGACTAAATATATCGATAGTGATATGACAGAGGATAAAAGATTAATTAGGTTGATTTCAATAATATCAAAAGAACTTATAAATAATGTATATAAGCATTCAGATGCGAAATATTTATATTATAAACTTTATAAAAAAGGAAATTTTGTATATATAGATATGGAAAGTGATGGTGCAAGATCAGATGATTTTAATAAAATTAAGGAATCTAAAAGAGGGGTCTTGTTGCTTAAACTTTTGATAGATTCAAATTCAGGAAATATTTCTTATGGATTAAACAATGGAATACTTACAACAAGAGTTAGCTTGGAGGTGGGAAAAGATGAAAATTATTTTGCTTGATGACCATAAATTATTTGGGGAATCTCTTAAGATGCTTTTAGAAGAGCAAGAAGAAATTTCATGTGCCTATGTATCAAAAGCCCAAGAGTTTTTAAAAATGATAGAAGAAGAAAACTATGATATTTTTTTAATCGACATAAATTTAAAAGATGATAAGACTGGTCTTGATTTAATTAAAGATTTGGTGGATTATAACCCAAAACAAAAGATAATAGTCTTAACCTCCTATGATTTAGATAATTATAAGGATATGGCTTTTAAGTTAGGAGTAAAGGATTTTATAAATAAGTCTGTTGAAATTGAAGAACTTTTAGAAAAAATAATAAATGTATATAAAGGAAAATTCAAGAAAATAGACAAGCACATCGCAGATCCCTTAACTAAAAGGGAGATAGAAGTATTAAAAGAGCTAATAAAGGGTGAGAGTAAAAAGAATATTGCGGGTAGACTTTATATTAGCGAGAGAACCCTTTATAATCATATAGCAAATATATACGATAAATTACAATCTAAAAATATTGTTGAAGCTTACAATAAAGCTATGGAGCTTGGCTATATCGATCCAGTCATGTAAAATTTATTGATTAAAAATATTTGGAGATTAGGATATTCTATCTCCAATTTTTTTGTAAATTTTGCAGTATTTACTCATGTAAAATAAAAATCAAGAGTATAGAATAAAAATATAAAGGAGGTTATATTTTATGCTTTATGAAAACCCTCATAGATATAAAAACGGAGATTAAACATCTTGCCAACTTATTATAATCGTAGAAATAAAAAGAAAGTGAGGGATGTTTATGTTGAAAAAATTATTAGCTACTTTTTGATCTTGCGCGTTAATATTGACTATGTTTCCTATAAATTCTTTTGCTATGGTAAATCAGTGTGAATCAAATCCAGTGAAAAAATATTAGAATTTGGGAGTTATTGAATCTGAAGAATTAAAGAGTGAAGCAACAGAAAAATTTGAAGAATTATTTAGTAAAGAGAATATTGATTATCCTAAAGAAGATTTTAATTTTAAAAATTTAAAAATTGCTGAAATGAATGGAGAGTTTTTTGCAACAGTTTCAAAAAAAGACAGTATCTTAAGTACTGTCACAATGTCATTAGACCAAAATAAGAAAATGTATGTAGAAAACTATTTATATTAGAAGAATGGAAATTTCTGGATAAAAACAAAATATAATGGAGAGAACTTAGGTGATGAAGATTCGGAAATCAAGTATATAAGCAATAAAGAACTAGTTAAAGGAATAGAAGAAATTAGAGAAAACAATAGAAAATGTATCGAATTATGAAATATAAAAAGGAATCCATATTAGATAAATTAATAGTTTAAAGAATACAGGTAAGAAAAAATAACAGAATATTAAAAATTGTAGGAAAGACAAATATTGGCGATTTTAAGATTATCTTTGTATTTTGTTGTATTTAAGAACATTATATAATGACGGTTGGTCTTGATACACAAAAGTTAGCTGCAATTGAATTAAAACAGGATTATAATAGCATCTATAAAGTATCTTTTATATATTACGAAGACTTACAAAGATGGTAAGAGTATATTTTTGCAAGAAATTTGTATATAATAATATTGATATACATAATTAAATGAACTTATTTATTATAAGCATTTAATTATCATTGTTTCGGTTTATTAATTGATAAAGGGAGGAATATGAAAAAGTTAGATTTAAATTTGATTACACATTTAATATTACAAGTCATTTTATTTATACCGATAATTCCTTTTTTTAAGTATCATCAACAAATAGATATCGGAATTTTTATAATTATTTTACTAGGTATTGTAAACTTTATATCTTATATTATAACAGTGCTAAACTATAAAAATAGTTTTATTTTAAAACATAGCATTTTAATTATTGCATTTATTATTTTTATATGTATGGAAGATTCAATATTAATTAAGTTGCAAATAGGCAAACATATAGAATTATTAATTTACAGTTTGCTGTTACTTGAAAACTTAGACTTAATATTTTCGATAAAAAAAATTACTTATATAAGAATTTTAACAATAATTACTACTGTTATATCAGCGTTAACAGTAAATTATAATTATTATTTTTCTAATTTATTATATAATTATATAGTAATCATGTTATTTATGAGTCCTTGCATAACGTGTTTATTAGATAAAAATATACAAAAATATCATATTAATGAGATCATTTTTTTACAAGTTTGCTTCGTTTCTTCTTTTTTAATTTTTATAAAGTTTAATAGTATAGAAGGTGTATCAGTTAGCGAATATTTGCTTTTGTCATTAATATCAATGGAATTGGTATTGCTATATCGAATTATTAGCACAGATATTAAAAAAAGAATATTGTTATTTAGTAATGCAATGAAAAAAATGTTTTTTAGCTATTTTTTATTATTTGTTATGTTACTTTTAATTGGAATACCTATAGAGTTAGCAATTTTATTATATTTGTATTATTTTATATTCATATCAGAATTACTATGTTATAGAAAATATAAAAAATATCAGCGAATTACTTTCGATGAAATAATAGATAAATATTATTATGATGAAAATAGGAATATGGAGCTTGAGAGACTTAATATTTTAAGAATTCAAACTTTTCTACATGATGACATACTTCAAATCATAATTGCTATTCGTAGGTGGATTGAAGATAATTTGTCAGGTTCGGGTAAAAAATATATAATACAAAATCTTGACAAATTAAATGATCTAATTCGTCATGAAATTGATTCATTTAATCCAAAACTAAAAGATTATAAATCATTATATGATGCGTATAACAGGCTTATCAAAGATTTAGAGGACATGTATTTGAGTAGCGAAATTTTCATCGAATTTGAATGTGATAAAAGTATTGAATTACCAGCTCCTTATGATGAATTAATATATAAATGTATGAATGAATTACTAATAAATGCATTTAAGCATTCTAAGGGATACAACACGAATATCGTTTTAAAAGTTGAAAAGAGCATAGCTTATTTAACTATAACTAATGTTGGTGACTATATTGACGATGAAGATAAAATAAAAGATGGGAATATTGGATTGAATATATTACGATTTAACTTGAAAGATTATAATGGGAATTTTGAATATAACATATTCAAGAATAATGAAGAATTTGAGGAATCATATGTACAATTTAAAATAAATATTCCTTTAGACAGGAGTGTAATAAATGAGAATTTTGTTAATAGAAGATCATAAAATGGTAGCTACTTCTCTAAAAATGAGCTTGGAAAAAGAAAATTCGATTACTGTGGATATAATAAATAATGTTAGTGAACTTGATATAGATAGTATAATTTCAAGTTATGAATTATTACTTATAGATATTAATTTAACAGGTATTGAAGGAACAGTAAATGGTTTGGACTTAGCTGAAAAATTAATAGAAAAATATAGAGATATTAAAATTGTTATTTTAACAGCATATAAATTAGATTTTTATATAAAAAGGGCAAAGAAAATAGGGTGTAGAGGTTTTATTTCCAAAGAAGAAGAAACAAATAAACTAATCCAGAATATAAAAAATATTGTAGAAAAGGATAAGATAATATTTCCAGAAGAAAACCGTATGTTAGAGCCGTTGACAAAATGTGAATTAAAAATAGTGAGATTATATTCGGAAGGTATGTCTAGGAAAGAGTTAGCTAAAGAACTAAATACAAATGTAAGAAGTTTAGCAGTATCTTTATCAAGAATATATCAAAAGTTAGGTGTTAGAAATTACCAAGAAATGATAGATAAAGTGCGTGAATTAGGATATGTTGATTCATTTTAGAGACAAGCATTAGAATTTTGTAATTCTAGTGCTTTTTTTATTCACAAAAGTTAGCTGAAATAAAAATTTAAATGATATAAGCTGAATAAGAGAATATTTAAT